>JAAYPT010000042.1 GCA_012519695.1 Clostridiales bacterium
GGGTTCAACTACTTTGATACTGCCTATGTGTACCATGGGGGAAAATCTGAAGTAGCAGCAAGGGAAGCTGTTGTAAAGCGTTATCCGAGGGATTCTTTTTATCTTGCAACAAAACTTCCAGCATGGGAAATTAAAAAGGCTGAGGATTGTGACCGTATATTTAATGAGCAGCTTGAACGTTCAGGGGTAAGCTATTTCGACTTCTATCTGTTACACAGTGTGGAAGAAGGGAACAATTATGATACTTACGTTAAGTATAATTGTTTTGACTGGGCAATGGAAAAGAAAGATAAGGGTCAGATAAAGCACTTTGGTTTCTCATTTCATGGATCACCAGCACTATTGGAAAAGATTCTTTCCGAACATTCGGAAGTTGAATTTGTACAGATTCAGTTAAACTATGCAGACTGGAATAATCCCATTGTTCATTCCGGTGAACTGTATAAAATACTCAGGAAATATAATATGCCCATCATTATAATGGAGCCTGTAAAGGGTGGCACGCTTGCAAATACTACACCGGAATTGGAAGCTATGATGAGAAAGCAACAACCGGACAGAAGTATTGCATCCTGGGCATTTCGTTTTGTGGGTTCTCTAGATGGTGTTATGACAATATTAAGTGGCATGTCTAATGAGGAACAGGTGAAGGATAATTTAGAGACTTTTATAAATTTTGAACCTTTAAATGATAAAGACAAAGAAGTCCTCGATGAAGTGACAAAGGCTATGGCAAAACTACCTACCATTCAATGTACCTCATGTAGGTATTGTACTGACGGATGCCCTGTTAAAATCAGCATTCCAGATGTAATCAGTGCATTAAACACTCTGCGCATGTATGGAGAAGATATGAGACCACAGTTCTTCTATAATAATCTTGTTGAAAAAAGTGGTAAAGCTGGTGCTTGTATCAGTTGTGGACAGTGTGAAGCTGTATGTCCACAGCATTTGCCAATTATAGATATAATGAAGGAAGCTTCTGTAAAATTGGATAAGTAATTTTGAAGGTATATTAACAGATTGATATAAAAGACAGGCCTTGTGATAGAAGACAGGTCTGTTTTTTGTTATTAAAATCGTAAAAAATATACACAGTTATATTGAATGTTATAGAAGTGTATGATAATGTTAGTAGGTGAAAAAAAACCTTAAGTTGTAACTTAAGGTCATTCCTAAAAATTAGATTTTAATGACTTTGTAGCTGAATTAATATATAGATTATTTTAAAATATACATTGTAAAAAACAAAAAAGGAGAAACATATTTATAATATGATTGATTTTGATAAGGAATTAAAAAATTTTGGTTTTTTTGAAGTAGATAAAGAATTTTTGGATTTAAGGAATGAGACTAACAAAAGTGTACAAGCATTTAATTCTACACTTAAGAAGCTTAGAAAAGAGCAGAGTGAAGTGGTATACCAAGTTGAAGAAATTGTTGAAACTTTAGATGAAATAAAGAACGGTTTTGATAAAACTAGTGGAATCGAAAAGTCCTATGAGGATAGTGAAACAGAAAAGCTAGGGATTATTAAAGGGCTTGTTTCTATTTTGGATCAGATTGAGGATTTCTATAAATTTGTAAATAAGGCTAATAACAACTGGAAAAATCAGTTTGATATGATATGGAACAACATAAATAATACGCTTATGATAATTGGAATAACAAGAATTGAGAATGTAAATACAATTTTTAATCCAAAGATTAATTCTGCCAAATCGGTTTTTTATGATGCGAATTTGGAGGAAGGACAAGTTATAGAGGTTATAAGGAGTGGATATATGTATAAATCAAACGTAATCAGAAAAGCTGAGGTTGTGGTTAATAAAAAGTCTGAAGAAGGTGATTTTGGTGGGTAGGATAGTTGGTATAGATCTTGGGACTTCTACTTCTGAGGTGGCTATATTAGTTGATGGAAAGCCTTTTGTAATTCCAAATCACCTAGGAGAGGATATAACTCCATCTGTTGTAGGTATATCTGAGGAAGGAGAAGTTATTGTAGGTAAAGAGGCACGTGATCAATTGTTATTAAAACCCAACGATACAGTAATTGAGGTAAAGAGGTTAATGGGTAGTAATCAAACTGTGTCAATGGGTGGAAAAGAATATTCTCCTCAAAAAATTTCTTCGTATATTTTGCGATATCTTATCGATTGTTCGTCAAAGTACTTAGGTGAAGAGGTGGAAAGAGCGGTTATAACAGTTCCGGCATATTTTTCGGATGATCAGAGAAAGAGTGTGGTTGAGGCTGGGAAGCTTGCAGGTATAACCGTTGAAAGAATAATAAATGAGCCTACTGCAGCATCTTTAGATTACGGAATTGAACATATGGAGGAATGCAGAAATATCCTTGTTTATGACCTCGGAGGGGGCACTCTTGATGTTACAATTCTTGAAATGTTTGAGGGTGTATTGGAAGTAAAAGCTAGTAGTGGGAACAATAAATTAGGTGGGAAAGACTTTGATCAAAAGATAATTGATTATCTTTTTGAAAATTTCAAAAATAAAAACAACACAGATATATCAAAAGATATAAGAGCAATGATGCGCCTTAAAGATGCGGCAGAGAATTGTAAAATAGCCCTTAGTTCTTGTGATAAATATGAAGTAGCGCTTCCCTTTTTGGCAAACGTAAATGATACACCAGTGGCACTAGAAGAGAAAATTACAAAAGAAGTTTTTGAAAGCCTTATTAATGAATTGATAGATTCAACTCAAAAACAAATTGAAGTTGCACTTTCAGATTCAGGGCTTAAGTCAGAAAATATTGACATGATACTTCTTGTGGGAGGTTCTACAAGAATACCCTATGTAAAGAAATTTATTGAGAAAACACTTGGGCAAATTCCGCAGTCATTAGTAGACCCTGATTTGGCAGTGGTTAGAGGTGCAGCTGTACAGGCGGCAATTTTAAATGATGAGTTGTCGAGTGAAAAAGATATAATGATAACTGATGTATGTCCATATACACTAGGTCTGGCAGTACTTGATTTTATAGGTGGAATGCCCGTTCATGATGCCTATGATGTAATTATTCCAAGAAATGTTACAATTCCGGTACGAAAGGAAAAAATATATGGCACAGTGGTTGACAATCAAACTTCTGTTGAAATAAAGGCCTATCAAGGTGAATACAAAAGAGCATCACAGAATAATTTTCTCGGAAAATTCAAACTAGACGGTATTCCACCAGCTCCCGCATTTGAACAAAAGATAAATGTGGCGTTTTCCTATGATGTAAATGGAATTCTTAGCATTGAAGGCAAAATTGTAAGTACAGGAGAAAAGGCCAATTTGACGGTTGAAACTACTGGAGTTTCACTGGAAGATGAGGTTAACCTTGAGGATTGGGTGAATTCACCGTTAGCGAAAAAATATCGTGCCGTTATAAAAAAGGCGGAGAGGTTATTAAAAACTGAAGATGATGACTTTGAAATGTTTGAACTGGAGAATTTATTAGTAAGTATAAAAAAGAGCATTATTAAGAATGATGATACAGAAATTATTGATAATTTAAAGGATGAGATATCAGACCTTCTCATGGAGCTGTCGGAGGATGAGGATGACTGATAAAATTTCAATGTTGTACTATAATATGGGATTAGAATTTTTAAGAGAGGATAAAGTACAGGATGCCTTATCAGTACTCAAAAAAGCTGTTAGCTTAAAAGATACAAGTGTTGAAGCATGGAATTTGTTGGGTCTATGTTATTACAAGCTTTTAAAGTTTGAAATGGCACGTTACTGTTGGAATGAAAGTTTAAAGGTGGACAGTTGTGACAACAAGGCTAATGAATATATTGAGCTGTTTCAGCCATTTTATGAGAAAGTTAAGAAAGACATTTCGGAGATTGATAGTTTAGTTTTACAAAAACGTTATAAGGAAGCGGATAATAAGTTTCAAAACAGTGTACTGAAACAAAAATTTAGTGACTGTGCGGAAGTTGCAAATTATGAGGGGATTTTGAAAAAATTGTCAGGCGGCAGAGATTTAGCTATAGCTTTGTGGAAAAGTGTATTGAAATCAGAAGATAAAAGTAGTGTTTATGCTGTTCGTTATTTGGCGGATGAGATGCAACGAAAGGGTTTACTTCAAAGGATATTTTATAAAATTTTTAAGAGGTAGGTAGAGATGAAAGATTATTATTCAACGCTTGAAGTAGCAAGGGAAGCTAGCGTAGGAGAAATAAAAAGGGCATATTTTGGTCTTGTAAGAAAATATCCTCCGGACAGGTATCCAGAGGAGTTTATGAAAATAAGAGAGGCTTATGAAGTACTAAGTGACGAAAGAACAAGAAAGCAATATGATAATGTAGAAACCATGCCCGAAATTGTTAAGAGATTTTTTGGAGAAGGTAAAGAAGCCTTTGAAATGGGGGATTATGATAAGGCAATTGCTTTGCTAGAACATGTTACAAAGCTGTACCCTGGATTTTCTGTAGTTGAAGGCCTTTTAGGTGAAATATATAGAGCCAATGGAAATAGTGTTAAGTGCATCAAGATTTTTGAGGAATTAGTAAGCAAGGAACCTCAGAATGCAGGGTTTTCAGGTAAGTTAGCACATGCTTATAATGAAAGAGGCTGGCGTAAAAAGGCTGTAAAACAATATAAGCATGCATTAAAACTTGATGAAGACAATATATCTCTCTGGCTTGGTTTGATAAATTGCTATTTAAAAAGCAAAGACATTAGGTCTGCAAAAAAGGTTGTCTTTGAAGCGCTAGAGGTCAGTAATAAAAAAGGTTGGGATAACCTTGAGTTGTATTATCATATAATCCAAATGGATATTTTTACTGGTGAGTTAGAACAGCTAAAACAGCATGTCGAAGAAATGAAGGAAAAAGCAGAGGAAAGTGATATTTCAAAAAGTAATGTTGCTTGGTTCCTTGCTGAAATATCTTTGCATATTAAAGCGTTTGGGTTAAATGAGCAAGCAGAATTATTGGTAGGGACAGCAGTGGGTTTAATGCCTGATGACAAAGAAATTAAAGGCATAAGTAACAAAATTAAACCAACAGGTAAAGAATATGAAAGTTTAGAGCTTCTTTCGGCAGATGATTCAGTAGATGGTACATTTGATGAAATGTTTGAAGCTGAGTTGGAAAAATGTGATTGTACTGAATGTATGATCGATAGGTTTAAGATGGAACTGGTAATAGTTACTAATATTAAGGAAACAAGAAAAGAGATTTTGATAATAAAAAAGAAGTACCCTGAATTGTATAAGCTAAAGGAGAGTTTTTTTAACAAGGTTTTAGATCCTAAAAGAGAAAGTAGATTAATTGAAGATTGCTTGAAACAATATAAGAAGTACAGTACACTTTATCCTGAGTTTTTTGAAGAATATGAAGATGACGATGAAGATGAGGATTTTGATTTTTATGAGGAGCAACAACCGATGGTAAGAGCAGAAAGAAAAATTGGACGTAATGAACCTTGTCCTTGTGGTAGTGGCAAGAAATACAAAAAGTGTTGTGGCAAATAGATTAAGGTAAGGGACATAAGAGGCAAATTTTGTTGTTTTTTATGTCCTCTTTTTATATAATGGTATCTGTATGGAATAGAAACGCAGGCAGAATGAATTATACTGTCAATGTAGTATGTTCTCACAATATCTAATTTATGTCAATTTGTCAGTATAATTCACAATACTGTTTCAAAGGAGTATAGAAATGGAGCAGAGTAAAGAATCCCAGCATGAAAAGCAACTAAATGCAAAAATTGAAGATAGACTAAGCAGGATGGAAAGTAAGGATTATGTATTTGCAAAACAGTTTAGCAGAAGGGATTATTTGATTGTCCTTATTGTGTTGATTTTCTGCCTTGTATTTTTAGTTTTTGGTGCATATTTATAGGTCTATGTATAGAAAGAGTGATGCTTGAGTGAAGAATAATGTAAATCACGAAGTAGAGAAAGAGGCAGTCTTCGGTATTGTACCGGTACTCCAAAGTGAGAAATTGTATGGGTTTTTTGATGCGTTTTTGGTGTTGTCAGGTTATTGCATAGCTACTTGGAGCTACACTCAAGGATCTTTTCTGGCGACTTTGGTGGGCTTTAAACAGCTGCTGATTGGGGCTTTTTTTGGAGCAATTCTTATGCTGGTTATTTACCAGCTTCCTGTCATATTGTCAGTCAGATATGGGATTGATATATGGATATGGCTGCGTTCTGTTTTTGGAAAAGTTGGTGTAAAAATCATGGCGGTTGTTATTATAATAATCAACTTTCCGTGGTATGCCGTGTGTGCGGAACTATTTGCTTCATCAATGACAAATCTGGCAGCCCTATTTGGGATTAAACTGCCTGATTCAATGCATGTCTTTTTAGCAATTCTTTGTGTATTGATTGGAACTTTTATAGCCTATAAAGGAATAGGCGCAATCACTTGGACCACCCGTATTTTAGTGCCGTTGCTTTTGGGATTGGGAGTAATTGTTGTAATTGTAGGATTTACTTCAGTACCCTTTGATGCAATATGGAATTACAAGCCTAAGAATACGGGATATTCAAACAATATTATTCCGTATATCATTTCCATAGAAGCGAATTTTGCCTTTGTTATTACGTTGGTAGGTGGTATGTCAGGGGTTCCGCGGTTAACCAGAAACGAAAATTCGGGGTTTTGGGCAGGGGTGCTTGGACAGGGACTTTCTGGTTCGTTTTTTGTGGTTGTAGGCGCAGTCATGTCAATCGCAATGCAATATGTTACAGGTAAGATGGTAGATGATCCA
>JAAYPT010000006.1 GCA_012519695.1 Clostridiales bacterium
CTATCGCAGGAACTGGAAAGGCTACATGGAAAATGATAAGGCAGGATGCGGCAATATTCCTGAAGGAAAGGATAGGAAAGAAAATGCTACAGATTACAACCTCGGAGATATTTAAGGAAATAGCAGCTATTGTGGACCTAAACGAAGGAGAAGAAAAGCAGTTAAAGGGTGTGTTGATGCAAATAGGCGAACACATGGTAATAAATGATTTAAAGGAAGATGAATGGAGAATTAAGTAGGAAAGGAGAGAGCCATGGACAGGAAAGTGATAGAAACAGCGAGACATTTTGAGGGAGCAGTACCAGAGAATTGGATGTTACTAGGAATAAAAGAGAATAATGTTTGCCGCTTTCGCTATTACAAAGATGCAGCAGGACAGTACTGGTACACCGCCCAGCGAATGAAACGCAACTACATGCAGTTGACTGTCCGGGAAGAAAACGGAATGACATATGCAAAGAACGTTTATACAGGTCCAAGGCGAAAACGAAGGCAGGGAGCATAGAGAACATACGTTCAAAAGAAACACAAAAAAATAGAGCATCCGTACTAACCGTTTGGATGCTCTGACATAAGACGAAAAAGTCCTATTCACGAAACAATATTATTATACCATGAATGGGGCAAGAAGTCAAGCAGAATGAGGGATTTCATGCCCTTTTTGCTAACACTATAAATATATTAAAGTTAGACGGAGAAGAAGAATGTATACAAGCGAGACATGGTATTTTAATAAAAGTATTGAGTGGGAATACAAATGGAAAGGTGAGTATGGTCGTAAGGGTGAAAAAAGAGGGGAGAGAAAAAAGAAAACACCGGAGCAGGTGAAGGAACAGAACAAGAGAAATAAGGAAAACAGAGTCCGGCGATTAATGAAAGCCAATTTCCACGAAAATGATTTATGGATAACCCTTAAGTACCAGGCAGGGACCAAACTACAGATTGAAGAAGTGAAAAAGCATATGAGAAAGTTCCTGGAAAAATCGAGAAACGCATACAAAAGAAGGGGAGAGCTTTTGAAATTTATTTACAGGGTAGAGATTGGAAAAAGAGGGAGCCCGCATGTGCATGTGCTGATAAACAGAATACCGGATGCAGACCTGATAATAAAAAAGAACTGGGAACACGGAAGAGTGTACTTTGGGCTTGCGTATGAAGAGGGAGGTTTTCGGAAACTGGCGGAGTACATTGTAAAGCCGCCGAATGACGAGGTGGACGAGCAAAACGAAACAAAGGCATATTCTACCAGTAGAAATCTGATCCGACCGGAACCGGAAAAAAAGACCTATTGGAGAAGAACGGTAGAAAAAATGATAAAAGAAGGACCGAAGCCGACACCGGGTTATGCAATAGACCCGAACACAATAGTGAGCGGTGTGAATCCGTATACCGGAATGTCGTATTTGAAATACGAAGAAATAAAGCTGGAAAGGAGTGGACAAGGTGCAAGAGGTAAACGTATTCGTGGAGACAACAGCTAAGAGACCGGGAGAACAGGATGCAAGATACATAGCAATACTGGAAATGAAAACCCCAAAAGGAGCCGTGACCTTACAGAGAGAAGGAGAACTCCATGGCACGAAAAACAACATAGAATTACAAGCATTGAAAATGGCGTTAGAAAGAGTGAAAATGCGAGTTTCCTTGAATTTGTACACCGATTCCGAGTACATTTTTAACGCATTTGAGCAGGGATTGCCTGAAAAATGGCAGAAAAACGGTTGGAAAACAGCCAAAAACACACCAATTGCCAATGAGACAGAATGGCGGGAGATACAGTATTTACTAAATGGGAAGCCATTTTTGGTACATATAAAACAGGAACATGAATATAGAAACTGGATGGAGAATGAATTGAGACGAAAAGGAGAGATGGAACATGTTTGATACATTTGGAGAATTTGACAGTGTGGAAGAACTGAATAGGACAGCCGAAGGGCTGCTAAAAGAGGGTGATACAGAAAGCCTAATGATATTGGCAGAAGAGAATGGAATAGATAAGGGCGATGCACAAGACTATATAGACGGAGTGGTTCCGGAACTTGCAAATGCCTTAATGGCAGCATGGGGAAAACTGGATGTGGAGTGCAAAGAACTGAAACCATATGAGATTATGGAGGACTGGGTAGATTATATCAAAAAAGATGCAGTGAGGACCCGGAAGTAGCAAAAGCAGTGCGAAGCAAGAAAAAGAATTTGAAAGGGTGTATAGCAGAACTTTTGAAGTGGTCGTTTAAAAATGCGAAGCCGGTGGATAAAGATATTATGAAAGCGGCCGGAGTAAATGCACGGTGTAAACTTGGAATACCGGGCATGGGAACAGCAAGAAAGATAATTAGTAAGTATTATCTGGGAGAGTAGAAAAATGAAGGATGAGAAGAAAGAAAAAGAAGAACTGCTTGCAATGGTGCCTAAACTGCCGAAAGGTTTTGTGAAGTGGTGTGAAAACCAAATGGAGAATGCACCGGTGTTTTATAAAAGAGTAGGCAACTATGCGGAATGCAGATGTGGAATGTGTGGAGAAAAATACAGGCTGTACACACCGAAAGAACCGGAGTATGGCACTTTATACAGCGAAATACCAAAGAAAAATGACAAAACAACATGTGCGAAGTGCGGAAAACAAACATATTACGAGTGGAAGAGAGTGACAAGCGTAGCAAACGAAGAAAGATGGTTTTACCTGTACCAGCTCCTGAAAGATGGATCTGTGCTTGTGAGAATATTTGATTGCTGGAGACGGAAACAGCAAGGAATGGCACAACAAACAGAAACAGAAGAAGTGGAAAGAATATTCTTGATAAAAGGACAAGTAAAAAAGATGGTGTATCTGTACTACTATTTTACGGGCGATGCAAAATGGACGATGACGCAAGGAAAAGGCTATCCACAAATAGATAATACAGAAGGACCGGAATATCCGGGCTGGGAAAAAGTGTTGGAAAAGTCCAATTTGAAATATTGCAGGATAGAAAATATTGCAGAGCTGGCAGAAAGAAATACACACGGATGCATAGGAACACTGGAACGAATAGACATTTTGATGGCGTATGCAAATAACCCGGCACTGGAAATGTATGAGAAAGCAGGTTTGAAAAAGCTCGTAAGAACACTTATATGGCGAGAAGGAATACTTGGGGAACTGAATAGAAGAAAAACGACATTGGAAGGACAGTTAAGAATAAACGACAAAGAAAAAATCAAGAAGTTTGTAAAAAGCAAAGGCGACCTGCCAACACTTGAAATGCTGCAATATGAGGAAAAACATGGATATAGATGGACAGAAGAACAGGAAGAATGGGTGCGAGAACATTGGAGAACGTTAGCACAAGATAAAAAGCTAGACACTTTTATGAAATACATGAGCGTGCAAAAACTGATAAATAGGGTAAAAAAGTATGAAAAACAGAAAGGGTGTGCATATAACAGCACAGGAGGAGTACTGAGGGAGTATTGCGACTACCTGCAAATGCGGGAAGAACTTGGGTACAACATGGATAACGAGGTGTTTATATATCCAAAAAACCTACATGAAAAACATCAGGAGATGGTGAAAGAAAAAAACGCAAGAGAAAATGAACTGACGATAGCGGAGAAAAGCAAAGAGTTTCCTAAGATTGCAAAAAAATACAAAGCACTTTGTAAAAAGTACTTGGCCAAAACCAAGGGGTATATTATAAGACCGGCAAGAGACGCAGGTGAGATTATTATGGAAGGACGTATACTGCACCATTGTGTTGGGAGAGATGCATACCTAAAAAAGCACAATGATGGAAAAACAACAATATTGTTTCTACGGAAAGAAGAGGCGGAGGATGAGCCTTATATAACCATAGAAATAAAGGGTACAGAGATACTGCAATGGTATGGTGAGCACGATACAAAACCGGATAGAGAAACGATAGAAAAGGTTTTGGGAGACTATGTAAAACAGTTGGAAAGACATATAGGAAAAGAAAACCAAGAAGAGATGAAAAAAGCGGTATAGGAGGAAAACAATGGAGAATCAGGTAATAACATACACAGATTATAAAAAATACAAAGAGGAGCTAGACAACGAACTCCAAAGGTCGGCAGAGAGTTTTGTAAGAATAGGGTATCTGCTCAAAGTGGCAAGAGACACCAATATTTTAAGAGATTCCGGGTACGCAAATGTAAATGAGTTTGCGCAGAAAGAATATGGGTTAGATAAGACACAGGTAAGCAGGTTCGTACATATTAACGACAAATTTTCGGAGGATGGCTACTCGGAACGATTAAAGGCAGAATACCGAGGTTATGGATATGCGAAACTGTCTATCATGCTATTACTGCCGGAAGCGGTTAATAATATGCTTTCCCCTGCATACAGTAAGGCAGAAATACAGGCAATAAAAGAAGAAGTAGACGAAGAAAAGAAAACAAGCGATATAGAAGTTATGCTGGAACAAAAAGACGAGATGCAGCAGGGTATGGAAAACAATCTGGAAAAGGCAGTAAACCAGGTTGGAAAGGAACAACCGGAGCTGTATGTAGAACTGTTTAACTCATGCGCCAATGGGGAGAGCCTGCAACGTTTAAAAGAGATATTAGCACCAGCAGGAGAAAAAATGTATTCTGTAAGAATCCCAGGAACCGGAAGAATGATGTTGTCTATAAAAGAAACAGAGGACAAAGTGATACTTGCGAATGTGAGAACAGGAGAAATGGAAGAGTACACTTGGGGAGACATGAAGCAAGCCTTGGCAACAAACATGGATCTATTAAAAAGCCCGGAGGAATCATGGGCGGCAATGTACGGACAAGCATATCCGGAAAAAGAAAAAGTTGCACCGGTACAACAGGAAGAAAAGAAACCAGTACCAAGAAAAGAGAGCAAAGTAGTAAAGGCAAAAGTAGAAGAAAACAAGGAAGAAAAGCCAAAAAAACATGAGCTTGCCGAAAAAGTGGAAAAGTACAGAGAAGAGCATCCGGAGGAAACCCAAAAGTGGGATGAGGAAAAACAGGTGCGGCAGGAAAATGAGATGCAGCAGGAAAACGAGATGCAGCAGGAAGAACAAGATGCAGCAGTTTTAGAACCACAGGTAGAAGGACAAACGGATATTTACGATCATCCAGAATATTTACCGGAGGGAATGGAAAAACCGGAAGAACAGCCAGTACCACAGAACAGCCAGTACCATCAAAAGATGTTAGATACAGTGATAGAGATACAGGGCCTTATTGTGAAAAAGGATTATTCCGCAGCAAAGAAAAAGACACAGGAGCTTTTGTGGTATCTGGATCAGGAGGCATAGTAAATGAAAAGTATCATGCATGAAAAAGACGGCACCTGTTACCTGTGTGCTTTACTGGAAAGAAACTATGAGACATATGGCTATTTGGAAGAACATCATGTAATCTACGGCAAAGGAAACCGACCTTTATCGGAAAGATACGGTTTGAAAGTCTATTTATGTGTAAGACACCATAGAGAGGGGAAGGAAGCAGTACACAAGAACGTACACAATGACATTATTCTAAAAAAGATGGCTCAAAGGATATTTGAGAAGAAACACAGCAGGAAAGAGTTTATGGAAACCTTTGGACAGAACTACATAGACATTGAGGAAAATGAGGATATATACACCATACCGGAAGAAGCAGGGTGGGGATTTATCCCGTTGCCAGAAGAAAAGGGACTAAAAGACATGGGAGATAGATATATAAGGGAACGTAAGAGAACACGTTAAAAAAGGCCTTACCCATAAGGTTAACAATATATCACAGTAACAGTAAACAATGGGCTTCCGCCTGGTATGTGCTGGGCGGAGAAAGGAGAAAGCTAAGGTGAAAGAGGAAATAGTAAAAATGCTAGATGGAATGTCTGGTAGATATAACTATCACACAATTTTCCAAGACTGGGTAGCAACAATGGCGATTTCCATACAAAACACCTGTAGCACTATAAAAGGAAAACAGGACGAGATATGGAAGGATAGAGAAAAATACTACATGGATATTATGCGCAAATACACAGAGGAGGAACAAAAAAACTTTGCAAAGATGCTAGGGATGCTCACAGAAACATTTGAAGAGGGCAATATTACGGATGTTTTAGGAGAAATCTACATGAGCAAAAACAGCGGAAATAGTAAACTGGGGCAGTTTTTCACTCCGTTTCATTTATCGGAGCTGTGCGCACGAATGGCAATAGAAGAACAGTTGCAGCAATATAAAAATGAAATGATTGAAATAAATGAACCGAGCACGGGAGGCGGTGGAATGATGATAGCTGCAATAAAGGTTTTGAAAGAAAGAGGAATAGATTACCAGCGCAAAGTACATATAGTGGCACAGGACTTGGACTGGAATGGGGTATACATGACATATGTTCAGTTGAGCCTTTTGGGGGCAAACGCAACAGTAGTACAAGGAAATACACTTAGCGAACCGTATAGCAGTGAGACACCAAAGAATAGAATATTTTTAACACCAATGAAAATGGGGGTGCTATTGTGAGACAAGAGCTAATAGAAAAGATACTGTTTTGCTTGCAGACACAAGATATTGATGCAGCTGATATAAGGGATAGATTAACTATTATCTTGAATGATTACGAGGTGACTGCACGAGAAACAGCCTTGGCGGTGAGAAATGAGGATAAGAATAGGTATTATTTAAGAAAATTCCTGATAGCGAAAACAGTAGGTGGAAGAACGGAGAGAACAATACAATATTATGGAAAAACGATAGCAAACATACTGGAAAAGATAAATAAAACAGCGGATGAAATAACAACCGATGATATTCGCTATTATTTGGCAATTAGAGAGAAAAGAGACAAAGTAACAAAAACCACAGCAAACAATGAGCTACGCTGCTTAAAGAGCTTTTACATGTATTTGCAGACAGAAGAAGAAATAGAAAAAAATCCGTGTCTGAAAATTGAACAAATTAAAACCAAGAAAGTAAAACGTCCGGCATTTACGGAAATGGACGTTGAAAAAATAAGGGCAGCATGTGAGACAACAAGAGAGACAGCTATCGTAGAAACATTACTCTCTACCGGGTGCAGAGTGACAGAACTGGTGGAAATGAAAATAAGCGAACTGAAACAGGATAGCATCATTGTACATGGCAAAGGCGAAAAAGATAGAATAGTTTATTTGAACGCAAAGGCAGTTATGGCATTAGAAAGGTACTTAGGAGAGAGAAAAGACACCAATCCATACATTTTTTGCAAAGGAATAAAAGTGGGTGGAGCACCAGTAAAAAAAGGAGAAAGCATGAGGATGCTAAAAGAGTGGTATAAGTACCCGGAAAGAGTAGAAAAAGACGGACATCAAGACAAAAGCGCAATAGAAAACGCTGTGAGAAAGATAGGAAAACGTGCAGATGTGAAGAAAGTACATCCACACAGATTCAGGAGAACATGTGCAACGTTTGCCTTGCGTAGAGGGATGCCAATAGAACAGGTTTCAAAAATGCTGGGGCATGAGAATATTGCCACAACGCAAATATACCTGGATTTAACAGAAGAAGAGTTGCAGCAGGCGCATAAAAAGTATGTGGTGTAGGAAAGAAGGAATGGGAATGGCATTATACATGGCAGTAACACCGGATAAATGGGAGCTACCATTGTTTGTGGCTGGTAATGCAAGAGAGCTTGCCAATAAGTATGGCGTAACGGAAAATGCCGTATATTCATCAATAGCAAGAAATGAGAGTGGAAAACAAAGAGGAGCAAAATTTATAAAAGTAAAGATGGCAAAGGAAGAAGAAAAAGTAGGAGGTAGCCATGAATGAGAAGAAAGCAATAGAAGAAATTAAACCATGTCCGTTCTGTGGTGGGGAAGCAAGATTCCGAGTGAGCGAAAACAGAAGTGCACATTCTGGAGTTGGTTTTACATTCTTTGTAGAATGTACCAAATGTGGAGCTAAATATCCAAAGAGATACGAATGTCTGTTTTACATGGACGGAAATGGAACAATTAATGCGAGAACAGATGAAAGAGCACAGGCTATTGATGATTGGAACAGGAGGGAGTAGATGCGATTAGTTGAAGATATTATATGTATTATTCTTTTGGTAATTTTGCCAGATTACTTTTTGGAAAGATTAGGCTTATATGATTCAATGCGGGCAATTATATACAGGAGGGCGAACGATGGGAAGAATGATTGATGCGGACGCGTTTAAAAGACAGGTTGCAGGAATGACTATCGCCAATAAGTATCCTGTAGATAAGGCTAATGCATTGTGTGAACTGATAGAGGCGCAGCCGACCGCCTATGACCCGGACAAGGTTGTGGAACAGCTGGAGAATGAGCGGATGTTTTGGGAGAATGCCTACGACAGGGATTTGGGAAAAGAGAAAGCAAGAAGTTATGAGCATGCAGTTGCAATCGTGAAAGGCGGTGGAGTAGATGGCTAAATGGACAGAGCCTTGAAGATATAACATTGGAAAAATGTTATGAAAGAGGCGATAAACTTTATAAAAAAACAAAGGAATTAAAAGAATACGAAGTAGCAAGGAAACCTCAAAGGGATGATTTTGGGTTATACGAATATGTAGACCAACATTGCGGATATTGTGAAGATGATTATTTCGGAACAATGTACACGAAAACACCATTAAAAAATAGATGGTTGGAAAGAGAATATCATTGTTAAATTAGAATTTATGGAAGGAATGAAATTATGGGAATGGATGAACACATGTTGTCATGTATTAAAGCATTGGCAGAAAACAGAATACAGGATGCGAAAAAAGAAGCTATATGTTGTTGCTTGAATGATAATACGAAAAAGAATGAAGGAAAAACAGCGTATTATAAGAAACTCCTTGAGAACGGTTCTACTAATATGTTTGAGCTTCCTGCTAATCTAGCAGGATTACTCCGTATGCAAGATGTCTCTGATTTCAGAGAGGACAGATACTATCTCGGAAATCAGCAAAAAGAACTGTTTGAGCAGATTGAGAAGGGCGTTAAAACAACTACAAAAATGCTTGAGTATGGAATTCCTTATATGAACAGCACATTGATATATGGAGAACCGGGAACAGGAAAGACAGAATTTGCAAAGTACACAGCTTATAAACTTGGCTTACCATATGCATATCTGAACTTCTCATATCTGATTGAATCTTATATGGGAAAAACAGCACAGAATCTTCAAAGAGTATTTGACTACTGTAGGGGACAGAAATGTGTCCTTATGCTGGATGAGATTGATTGTATCGGACTGGAAAGAGGACATGATACTGGCGCAGATGGGGAACTAGGAAGAACCACAATAGCCTTAATGCAAGCTTTGGATGGGCTGGTAGATGGTCAAATTGTGATTGCTGCAACAAACAGAGCAGATAGATTGGATAAAGCACTGCTTCGTAGATTTCAGAGGCAGATTAAATTTGAGCCGTTTGATGAGACGGAACGTTCTTACATGATACAAAAATACATGCTCAGTGTGAATCCGGCATTTCTGACAGATGATGTAGTCAATTACGCTGATAAAGAACATACTCAGGCAGAAATTGTTAAATATCTTATTAAAAATATAGTGGAAAAAGTAAGCTAAATTAAAATATATAGGAGGCACAACATGAGAAGAGCATATAACGTTTTAGAAAATGGGAAAATAGTCCTGGCAAATGCATCTGCGGCAGAAGTTAGAGAGCTGCTAGGTGATCCAGATATAAATGTATGGAAGTATGCAGCATCAGGATATACAACACAGGGAAGATACATAATCCAAGATGCGGAAAAGCTGGTAGAGAAAAAGAGCAAAAAGAAACAGAGAAACACAGTACCTGAAGAGCTGTGGAAAGAGTGGACTAAGGTATGTAGGATGTTTAGAGGGATAGCGTGGCAGAAGAAATGAAAGATGCAGCAGGGCAGAGAAAGGAGCGGTGCAGGTGGACAATGAGGAAAAGAAGAGATACTTGCTGAGCTATCAGCAGAGCAAGAGAGCTGTAAAAAGACTGGAACAGGAGCTACAGGAAGTAGAAGAAATGGGAGAGGTGGAAGAGATACAGGAAAAAATAAAAAGGGAAAGACAGCAGCAGATAAAAAGGTATGAGCGAGTGAGACAACAGGTAGAAGCCATGGAGGAAGAGAGAGAAAAGGATGCCTTGATTTATAAATATATTTGTGGAATGACAGAGGATGCAGCAGCAAAGAAAATGGGCTACACGAAACGCCAATTTCAAAGAATAAACAAGAAAGCATTGGAGCATTTTGAAGTATGTCGTTGAATGTCGTTGATGTTGCGTGATAGCATAAACAACAGGATAAGAGTACAGAGAAAAGGTGTAGAGTTTCCCCTCTTTGCGCATGCACTATTGATACTCTTATCCGACTTGGGCGGATTAGTGAAGAGGTATCACGTCGGTCTCCTTAGCCGAAAAGCCAGGCTCGATTCCTGGGTCCGCAATTGTCTAGAAAGAATTATAAACAGTTGATAAATAAACAGAGTGAGCAGGAGCCGGTGAAGGTTTCTGCTCATAGGAGAATAAAGGACAAAGAATGATATTGAGTATGTGAAGAAGTGTATTGCAGAAGATATACATAGATTCTATGTTTGGGGAAAATGGAAAGCACTTCGCAAGGAAGTACTGCGGATAGATAAATATGAATGCCAAATGTGCAAGAGCCGAGGGAAGTATACAAGAGCCACTACGGTGCATCATGTGAATTATGTAAAACAACATCCAGAAATGGCATTAGAGATGTGGTATACATTTAGAGGAAAGAAGAAAAGGAATTTGATAAGTCTATGCCACGATTGCCATGAGGAAGTACATGGATACAGAAAGAAAGAAAAGAAAGAAAGCCTGACAGAGGAGAGATGGGATTGATATGAAGCAAGAGCAGGTTATAGAGTGCGGAGGACAGAGGATAAAAGTTTTTAACTGTAATCCGGAAAGAAATACACAGTGTACTAAAGAACTCTGTATGTACAATACAAACGCCAAAGAAAAATTGTGTAATCAAACAATGAATCCGGACTTTGCTTTGGAAATTGGACAGACAGCACAGAAAAAAGCGTATACCCCCGGTCAGAAAAAAACGCACTTTAATTCTGACATACGGAGACCGGTGTGTGGAAGTGACAAAAGAGTTTTTTCTCGCACATGATAAAAAATAAAAAAAGATTGGAGGAATGCTAAGGGCGGCAAGAGCTCCGACAAAGAGTGAAATCAAGGATTCGTTGGAATTACAGTTACAGAAAAAAGGTGCTGATATTGCGTGTTTTAATGATTTAATTCGGGACTATATGGATATGTATGATATAAAAACCAAGCTGAAAAAAGATATAAAAAAGCGTGGGGTATCATATGAAACGACATCCGCGAGTGGCTATCCAATCACAAAACAGAATCAGTCCGTGAAAGACCTCGTGGCAATAAATAAACAAATGTTGCTGATTTTAAAAGAGTTAAATCTAACAACAGAAGAGGCAGGAAACGTGGGGGAAGAGGATGAACTGTAAAATAAACCCACATATTCAGGAATGGATAGACATTGTTGAAAATAAAACATATGCTGTCTCAGAAGAACAGGAATTATTGGTTAAACATGTAAAAAAGTGCTTTGCAGAAGAAGATATTTATACAGATGGTGAACAACTGGAAAAGTATCTTGGTCTTGCAAAGTATTTTCCATTTGAAGAGGTTTTTCCGTGGCAGAAGTTTGTAATAGGACTGCATGATTGTACATATTGGAAAGAAACAGGATTGCCGAGGTGGCCGGATTTATTTTGCGAGCTGGGGCGTGGAGCAGGAAAAGATGGGACAATTGCATGGGAATCCACCTGCCTTATGAGCCCATACAATGGAATCCGAGAATATGATGTTGATATTTGTGCGAATAATGAGGACCAGGCAATGCGCCCGGTGCGTGATGTGATAAATGCATTTGAGCAGCCACAAAATATTAAGAAGTTAAAGAAATTTTTTAAATGGACAAAGGAACAAATTGAGAGTCTTAAAACAAAAAGCATAATGAAAGGACGAACAAACAGCCCAAAAGGAAAAGACGGTTTACGTTCTGGCATTTGCATTTTTAACGAGATTCATCAGTATGAGGACTATAAAAATATAAATGTATTCACCACAGGACTTGGAAAGAAAAAGCATCCCAGACGTTCTTATTACACAACGAATGGAGATGTGCGAGAAGGTCCGTTGGATGATTTGTTGGAAACTTCAGAGGAAATATTAAGAGGTGGAGAGCCGGATAATGGTTTGCTTCCTTTTATCTGCAAATTGAATAAAAAAGAAGATGTGCATGATGAAGAAAACTGGCCGGCTGCCAACCCGTCACTTCCATACTTGCCAAGCCTTATGGAAGAGATACGAAAAGAGTATAGGGAATGGAAAAAAAATCCAAGAAGGCTACCGGCATTTATGACGAAACGTATGAACATACCGGAGAATGCAGAAGAATTTGCAGTAACGGATTGGGATAACATTGCGGCAACAAAAATTATTTTGCCGGAGCTAAAGAAATGGAGTTGTGTCTGCGGAGTGGATTTTTCAAAACTTACAGACTGGGCTTCTGTTGATTTACATTTTCGTGATGGTGATACACGATTTGACATAAGCCATTCGTGGATGTGTAAACGTTCAAGAGATATTCCGAGACTGAAATGTCCATGGAAAGAGTGGGAAAAAGCCGGAAGGCTTACGCTGGTAGATGATGTGGAAATACATCCACAAATACTGACGGATTATATTGAAAATGCCAAGAAAGATTACAATATAAAAATGCTAGCAGTCGATGATTTCCGGTTTGCACTTATAGGAAAGTATCTACTGGAAATTGGTTTTGATATGAAAGCAAAAAAGAATCTTAAAATGGTTCGCCCGTCAGATATTATGAGAGTAGCTCCGGTGATCGACAGCTGTTTTGCGAATAAATGGTTTCGTTGGGGGGATGCTCCGGAACTGCGATGGGCTACAAATAATGCAAAGTTGATTCGTTATGGAAGAAAAATAGGTCAGGAGGATGACGCAGACCTGGGAAACTATGTATATGGAAAGATAGAAGGAAAGAGCAGAAAAACAGACCCTTTTATGGCATTGGTAGCAGCTATGACAGTAGAAGATGCCTTGCCAACAAAAAGAGCAAAACCAACACCAAAAATCAAGGTGTACAGCTATTAAGGAGGTGAAACGAGGGGCATAAGTATTAAAAATTGGCTTTTAAAAAAGCTGGGTGGCGAAAGTAGTAAAAAAGTAGCCATTGAGGAAATTGTAAATGATGAGGATGTACAAAATGCTATCTATGAGGTATATTTGCGGGAACTGGCATTTTGGACCTGTGTAAACAGAATATCCAATGCTATTAGTAAGTGTGAATTCAAGACGTATTTTAACAATGAGGAAAAAAAGGAAAACGAGTATTATTTGTGGAACTACGAACCGAATCAGAATCAAAATGCAACTACATTTAGAAACAAACTAATCGGACAGCTTTATCGACAGAATGAATGCCTGGTAGTAGAAGTAAATAAAAAACTGTATGTGGCAGAAGGTTACAGCAAGGAAATATATGCTTTAAAAGGATATCAGTTTAAAAACGTTACATTTGATGGATATACGCTGCAAGAAACCTTGGGAATGGAAGATGTGCTGTTTTTTGAGTTGAATTCTATGGACATGCGAAAGCTAATGAATGGAATGTATGAGTCTTACTCAAAGCTTTTGGTGTATGCACAAAAAGCATATAGGAAGTCGAGAGGACACAAAGGAATTTTAAATGTTGATGGTGTGGCGCAGGAGAGTGAAAACTTTGACAGTACGTTTGAAGACCTTATGTCAACGCATTTTAAAAATTTCTTTGAAAAAGACAATGCAGTATTACCGTTGTTTGAGGGGTATTCTTTTCAGGACATTTCCCAGAACGCAAAGACGTATTCTACAGAAAGTACGCGAGACATAAAGGCTCTGGCAGATGATATTTTTGAGTTTACAGCGAGAGCATTTACATTCCCACCATCTTTAGCAAAGGGTGATGTGCAAGACACAGAAAAGGCTACAGATGAGCTTCTTACATTCACATTGGACCCGTTGGTACAACTGTTACAGCAGGAGATAAACAGGAAGAGGAATGGAAAGGAAGGTTTTCTGAAAGGAAATTATTTGAAGATAGACACGTTGGCGGTGAAACACGTTGACTTGTTCGATATTTCAACAGCAGTAGACAAGCTGATCTCTTCTGGAGTATTTACAATAAATGATATCCTTGGAACAATAGGAAAACCATTGATAAATGAAGAATGGGCCAACCAACATTTTATGACGAAGAATTACACTCTGATTCAAGACCTGCTTGCAGGTTTGGATATAGAAAAAGATGGAAGGAGTGAAGAAAAGGAATAAACCAAAACAGACGAACTGGAGAATGGAACCGGTACAGGCTGAAAACAAGGTGCTACTGTATATTTATGATGATATTACAGAGTATGGAGAATTTAACTGGAACACTTGGAAATATGAAGAGTCCGAAACCTCTGCAAAGTTTTTTGTAGAGAAATTAGGAGAAATTCCAGCAGGAACTACCATTGAACTCCACATAAATTCCAATGGTGGAGAAGTAAAAGAAGGGGTTGCGATTTATAACAACCTGAAACAGAAAGATAATCCTAAGGTAGGCATCGTGGACGGAGTGGCGCACAGCGTTGCATTCTTGATCCTACAGGCATGTGATACTAGAAAAATGTGCCTTGGAACAACTGCACTTATTCACAATATGTGGATGTATTGTGCAGGAAACGCAACACAGCTCAGAAAATATGCGGATGACTTGGACGACATGATGGAAGCAAACAGGCAGGTGTTTTTGGAAAGAGCAACCATTACGGAAGAAGAACTGAAGAACCTAATGGAAGCGGAGACTTATCTTACACCGGAGAAAGCCCTGGAATATGGCCTGATTGATGAAATTTTAGGACAAACAGCAGTAGAACCGGTAAAAACAGAAGATGTATTAGAACAACTGTCTGAAATGCAGAGGCAGCTAAATCAAATGCAGAGTTTCCGAGAAACTGTTGCAGAACTAATGAAAGTTGCACCGGTACAACAAAAACAACCGGGAGAAACTAATAAAATTATGGAACTTTTTAGAATGAAGGAGGACAAGTAAGGAAAAATTTAGACGTTTTAGAAATGGAAAAGAAAGCCATTATGCAGAAGATGAATGATGCAATTCAGGCAAATGACACAGAGGCTTTTCTTGCAGGTTTTGAAGAATTGTGTGAGAAGATTCAGGAGAAAGTGTTAGAACAGGCAAAAGGAATGGTGGCGGAAGCAGACCAGAGGGTTCTTGCGGACCGTGGAGTGCGTCAGTTAACAACAAAGGAAAGAAGCTACTATGAAAAAGTGATTGAGGCGATGAAGAGCCAGAATCCAAAACAGGCAGTAGAAAGCCTGGATGTAGTAATGCCGGAAACCATTGTAGATCAGGTGTTCAATGACTTGAAAACAGATCATCCGCTTTTGAGTAAAATCCAGTTTACCTCTGTGACAGGATTAACAAGAATGATGATGAATACCAATGGTTATCAGAAAGCAGCTTGGGGAAAACTGTACGCAGAGATTGTAAAAGAGCTCACATCCGGTTTTAAAGAAGTAGATATCACACCGGATAAATTGAGTGCTTTTCTTCCGGTGTGCAAGGCAATGTTAGACCTCGGACCACAATGGCTAGACAGCTATGTGCGAGAAGTATTGTACGAAGCATTAGCGAATGGGTTAGAAGATGGAATCATTAACGGTACAGGTAAAGACATGCCAGTGGGAATGATGAAACAGGTAGGAGACTCCGTTACTGTAAAAGGAGGAGTTTATCCGGACAAAGAAGCAGTGAAGATCACAAGGCTTGACATAGAACAGCTTGGAAAAATGGCAGCTATTTTAAGTAAAAATGAAAAAGGACAGGCAAGGGTGGTAGACACATTGATTCTGCTTGTGAACCCAAGCGATTACTTTAGCAGAGTGTTGCCGGCTATTCTGATGCCAGCTCCGGGAGGCGGATATGTATCAACACTCCCATTCAAGATGGACGTGATTCAGAGTCCGGCTGTTTCGGTAGGAAAAGCTGTATTTGGTATGGCAAAGCTGTATTTCTTAGGTTCTGGAATTGAAAACAATGGAAGAATCATGTACAGCGACGATTACCACTTCTTAGAAGATGAGCGTGTATATCTTATTAAAATGTATGGACATGGTTTCCCAGTGGACAACAATGCGTTTTTGGTATTGGATATTACAGAGTTACAGCCGGCTTATTACAAAGTGGAGACAGTGCAGCCAACAGTAACAACAGAAAATGCTACTTTGTCTGATTTGAAGATTGGTGGAAACACACTTTCTCCTGAATTTTCTGCTGCTACGAAAGAGTATACAGTAACAACAGAGAATGCAAGTAATACTGTGACAGCAGTTCCGGCATCTTCAACAGCCACAATGAAAGTAACCTATAACGATGAAGAAATCGAAAATGGTAGTAAGGTAACCTGGGAAACAGGAAAAGGAAACGTTGTAAAAGTAGAAGTGACAGATGGAAGCAAGAAAGAAACCTATCAGGTAACAGTAACAAAAGGATAGGTGATACTATGGCGTTGATGGATGATGTTAAAAATTATCTTGACATAACATGGGAAATGAGTGCCGGAGAGAAGGAAAAACTCTCCGGTATCATAGAACGTGGAAAAAGTATCTTGCTGGTAAAATAGGCGAATGTGATTTTGAAGGAGAAACCCAGGAAAAGGAACTCCTAATGAATTACTGCATGTATGTAAGAGCTGGAAGATTACAGGATTTTATTGAAAACTACAAAGGCGAGATTGTATCATTGCAGATAAACAGGTGGAGGGAAAAAAATGCCAAGAGTGGAGAATAAAGACTTTATGACATTTAATGACGGCGAATTGACAATTTGCGAGGTGAAAAACCGCAATATTGTAGCGACAAAGGCAGAAGGTGTAAGGTTTGGAAACCAGACAGTAGGCATAAACCGTTTTTGGAAGGCAAAAGTAGCTTCCAGTACCGTGGATAGATTAGTGTCTATCCCAATGATGCAGGGAGTCACCACGCAGAATGTGTGTATTGTCCGTGACGAACAGTATAAGATATTGCAGATTCAGGAAAAATTCGACCAATCTCCCCCATGCCTGTTTTTGACACTGGAACGAATACAGACAGCATATAAGGATGTGAGAGAAGGAGCATAAAAGCAAGTGAATTAAAAGCGGCAATTATGCAGGAACTTGAGGAATTTAGAAAAGTAGAAGTAGGACAGTTGAAAACAATCATAAATGATGTGGCGAAAGAAACTGTGAAAGAGTTGAAAGCAACATCTCCTCGTAGAAAGGGTCCTCAGGGAGGAGAATATAAAAAAATTGGGCCTACAAAAAGCTCCGTGAGGATTCGGTTAGAAGCCAAGTGGTAATATATGAGAAAAAGCCAGAATACAGGTTAACGCATTTACTGGAAAAAGGGCATGCAAAACGTGGCGGTGGTAGAGTAGATGCTAGACCGCATATCAAAAAAGCAGAGGAAAAAGCTATAAAAAGTATAGAGGGAAGGTTGAAACTGTTATGAAAAAAGAGCAAATAGAAGAAATGCTTGAAAAAATGGGTATTGAGTATAGATATCATCATTTTGAAGAAAGTGAAGCAGTAAACCCTCCGTTTATATGTTGGCTAATACCAGGGAGCGATAACTTTGCGGCAGACGGCAAAACGTTTTTTAAGGTAGACAAACTCGACATTGAGCTATATACAGATAGCAAGGACACGGAGCTGGAACAGAAGGTAGAACAGGTGCTAGAGGACTATGGAATCTATTGGGAAAAAACAGAAACATACATAGAAAGTGAAAATATGTATGAAGTGCTTTACGAGATGGAGGTATAGGAAGGAAGAAAAAGAAAAACAAAGTAAAATTTAACATCAAAAACGTGCATTGGGCAAAAAGAACCGTGTCAGAAGAAGGGGCTGTTTCCTATGGAACTGTTGTAGCAATGCCGGGAGCGGTGTCTGTTAGTTTGGAAGCACAGGGAGATCTTTCAGCGTTTTATGCAGACGGCGTAAAATACTATGTCGCTTCCTCAAACACAGGATACGAAGGAGATTTGGAAATAGCACTGGTAGAGGATGATTTTAGAATAGAAATTTTACAGGAGGAGATGGATAAAAACAAGGTTTTGTTTGAAAATGCAAATACAGAAGCGCAGGCGTTTGCGTTAGCATTTGAAATAGATGGAGACCAGAATGGAACACGATTTTGGTTCTATAATTGTACAGCTACAAGACCGAGTACAGAATCTTCTACAAATGAGGAGTCAAAGGAGCCGGCAACGGACAAGCTGACAATTTCTTGTGCAGCAGATGAAAATGGTTATGTTAGAGCAAAGACAACGGCAGATACAGATGAGACAGTATTTAGCAAGTGGTTTGACGAGGTTTATCAGAAGACAGATACAGATGCGGCTTCAAATACAGCCTCAACGCAGAAAAGTAATTAAGAGGTAGAAAAATGAAAAGGACAATAACAATAAGTGGAATCGAATGTAAGTTTAAAAGCTCTGCTGCGATTCCCCGGATTTATCGCCTTAAATATGGCAGAGACATTTTTGTGGATATGGTGCAGATACAGAAAAAGGTAGAAGCACAGGAAAGACAGAAAAAAGCATTAAAGAAACAATATGAAAAGGAAGGAAAAGCATTTGAAGAAAGTGATTTTAGCAGTGGGTTACCGCTAGATTCATTGGAAATGTTTGAAAATATTGCGTACATAATGCATAAACACGGAGACAAAGAACAGCCTGACACCATAGAAGAATGGTTGGATCAGTTTGAAACCTTTGATATTTACCAGATACTTCCGGAGATTGTAGAAATGTGGAACCTGGAAAACAGACAGATGTCAGAAGCAAAAAAAAGATAGGGAAATAGACAGGGAGGTCAATACCGCGCTGTTTCTGCTGCGTGCGGTACAGTGCGGTATTTCTATTTCTGACATGGAGCTCCTGAGTATCGGAATGATAAATGACATGTACACAGAAATGAAAAATGATGAATACGATTATCCGGTAATGGCAACACAAGCGGATATTGATGCTTTATAAAGGAGGGATGAAAGGACTTCCAGAATAAAAGGAATCACTATTGAGTTAGATGGTGATGCAACAGGCTTAAGTAAAGCGTTAAAGGGTGTAGAAGGAGAAATAAGAACTACACAAACAGCCCTGCGGGATGTGAACAGGTTATTAAAGCTAGACCCTAAAAATACAGAGCTGTTAGCACAGAAACAAAAACTTTTAAAGGAAGCCATTGGTGAAACAAAAGAAAAACTGGCGGCACTGAAGGAGGCAGATAAACAAGCAAAGGCACAGCTAGAGGCTGGTACACTTGGACAGGAAAAGTATGATGCTTTACAAAGAGAAATCCAAGAGACAGAACGTCAGTTGAAAGAGCTACAGAACACAGCAGGAAGTAGCAGTGCAAAATTGGCAGAGATGTCCACAAAACTGGAAGATTTTGGAAGTAAAGCTGAATCAGCGGGAAAAAAGATGCTTCCAATCACAGGAACAGTTATGGCGCTGGGAGCAGCTTCAGTAAAGACAGCAGCGGATTTTGACTCAAGCATGAGCAATGTTCAAGCGATATCAGGCGCAACAGCAGATGATATGGAAAAGCTGCGGGACAAGGCGCGTGAGATGGGAGAAAAGACAACCTTCTCTGCAACAGAGGCTGGAGATGCAATGTCATACATGGCGATGGCAGGCTGGAAAACAGGGGATATGCTTAGTGGGATAGAGGGCATAATGAACCTTGCAGCCGCATCGGGGGAAGATTTAGCAACAACTTCAGATATTGTTACAGATGCACTTACAGCATTTGGAATGACTGCAAAGGAATCCGGAGAATTAGCGGATATCATGGCAGCTGCCAGTAGTAATGCAAACACAAATGTTTCATTGCTGGGAGAAAGTTTTAAGTATGTAGCACCTTTGTTTGGTGCGATGAACTATTCTGCGGATGATGCAGCAGTAGCATTGGGGCTTATGGCAAATGCAGGAATCAAGGGCAGCCAAGCAGGAACCGCATTAAAGACTGCAATTGCAAACATGGCATCTCCAACTGAAAAAATGGCAAAAGTCATGAAAGAGTATGGCATAAGTCTTACCAATACAGATGGCTCCATGAAAAGCTTTGGAGAAGTGATGGATGTCTTGCGTGAAAAGATGGGGGGTCTATCAGAAACAGAGCAGGCAGCAGCGGCATCAAATTTATTTGGAAAAGAAGCAATGGCTGGAATGCTTAGTATTATAAATGCAGCTCCGGCAGATTATGAAAAATTAAAAAATGCCGTGGAAAGTGCAGATGGTGCAGCTAGTAAAATGGCAGATACCATGAATGATAATTTAAAAGGCCAGCTAACAATGTTGAAAAGCCAGTTGGAAGAATTGGCAATAAGTATAGGAGAAATCCTTATGCCTTTTTTGCGTTCTCTCGTAACATGGATACAAGGCTTAGTAGATAAATTCAATGGAATGAGTGATACACAGAAAAAAGTAATAGTCATAATTGGAATGTTGGTTGCGGCAATAGGACCACTGCTGATAACTATAGGTAAAATGGCAACTGGAGTATCAGCAGTAATGAGCTTGTTTTCAAAATTATCTGGAATTGGTGGAGTCATCACAAAATTTGGTGGAACTGTAAAGACGGTGCTTGGTGGAATTGGCACAGCGGCGAAAGGATTGTGGTCCATTATTGCGGCGAATCCGGTAATAGCAATTATAACATTAGTAGTGGCGGCTGTGATTTTACTATACAATAAATGCGAGTGGTTCCGTGACGGCGTAAATGGAATCATATCGGCAGTAATAGAGTTCTTTGGAAATTTAGGGTCAACAACAAGTGAAATTTTTAATGCAGCAGCGGAAACAATTGGTGCAGCGGTTACATCAATACAAATGTTTTTCGGAAATTTAAAACAGCAAACAGAAGAAACCTGGCAACGAATGAAGGATGCAGTAGTGGGTACGGCTGTGAATCTGGTAAGTGGTGCTGTAAATGCATTTGCAAATATGGTATCGGGTGCTAAAAATGCAACCGGAAAAATGAAAGATGCTGTAGAGAGTGGTTTTAAATCCGCAATAAACTATATAACTGGTTTGCCGGGAAAGGCAATAAAATGGGGTGGAGATTTCGTAGACGGTATAGCAAAGGGCATAAAGAATATGGCACATAAAGTAACAGATGCTGTCAAAGGGCTTGCAGATAAGATTGCCAGCTTTTTACATTTCTCCAGACCGGATGAAGGACCACTGCATGAGTATGAAACATGGATGCCGGATTTTGTGGATGGTATGGTACGAACCTTAAAATCAAACCAATATAAGATAACAGATGCCGTTAAGAATATGGCAGGAGAAATGGCAGATGGTACAATGTCCATGAATGTTTTGGCAACAGCGGGAAATATGCCAATCAATCTGGAAAGTAACACAATGGTCCAGATTGGAAATGAAAGCATTGACGGTTATATAACCAAAACAGCAATGAAGGGAATCAATAAAAATAGAATGAATACAAAGAAAGTGAAAGGAAGAAATTAAGGTACGATTTAGAGTATAACGATATCAGAGCAGAAACAATTGGAATAAAGGTAAAAGAAAGACCGTCTATTCCTGCACCGGAAGAGAACATAGATACTGTAACGATACCGGGCAGAGATGGCGATTTGACAATAAGAGATGGAACTGTAAAGGATATACAGATAGAAGTTACATTTACATTTCATACAAAGCCGGAACGTTTTGCAGAGGTATTTCGTAATGCAAAAAGGTGGTTGTTAAGTAAAGGAGAAAAGCGTTTGAAATTCACGGATGATCCTGACTACTTCTATCAAGTTAGATATGTTTCGGTAGGAGTAAATGAGCGTACAGCCAGAGTGATAGGAGAGTTCACAGCCACGTTTGTATGTCATGGGTGCCAATACTTAGTAGAAGGAGCAAGAGAACAGGGAATAGAAGATGTACGATATAACCCATATTTTATTGCACACCCGATTTACAAAATAGCTGGTGAGGGAGTATGCTACCTGAAAGTGAACGGCAATGTGATGAAAGCAAATGTGGGGCAGAATCTTACAATAGATACAGAAAGAATGATTGCTTATAGAAAGGATGGAACCATGGCGAATACCAAGGTTTCCGGCAGCTATGAAGAAATGTATCTGTTGGAGGGAGAAAACGAGGTAAGTATAACGGAAGGATTTGATTTAAAGATAATACCGAACTGGAGGTGTTTGTAAGGATACAGGTATATGATGGAACAACAAAAGATTTTTCCATGAATGGGAATACGTTGTTACCGACAGAGTGTATGCTCCATACTATTTTAAATGGTGAATGGACAATGACTCTTAAGCATCCATTGGATCCGGAAGGAAGATGGAAGGAAATAAAAGAAGAGGCTATAATAGCAACGCCTACTTTCCTAAAAGATGCAGCAGGCAAATACAAAAAGCAGCTTTTCCGGATAGACAATATTAACAAAGGAAACACAGGAATAGAGGCCACAGCTTACCCTATATTTTTCGATGCTGCAAAGGATGTTTTCCTTTTGGATAGCAGACCTACAGGAAAGACAGGAAAAGAAGCCTTGGATATTATTTTCGCCGGAACAAAATATACAGGCAGTTCCGATATATCCACGGCAACAACAGCGTACTATATTCGCAGGAATGGGCTGGAAGCAATAAATGGAGAGGATGAAAATAGTTTCCTGAATAGATGGGGCGGAGAAGTCATTTACGATAATTATACAATCATTGTAAATGAACGTGCCGGAGGAGACTATGGACTAAACATCATCTATGGAAAAAATTTGGAAGGCATGACGTATAAAGTGAATATGGCTGATGTGATAACCAGAATCGTTCCTGTAGCGTATAATGGATATATGCTGGAGGGAACAACACCATGGGTAGATAGTCCAAATATAGGGAAGTATGCAACGGTATACACAAGAGAAGTGAAGTTTGAGGATGTAAAACTTGCGGAGGATGCACAAGGGGATGAAGAGGGGTTTGAAACCTTGGAAGACTTGCGTAAGGAGCTTGTTAAGCGGTGTAAAGAAATGTTTTCGGAAGGGTGCGATACTCCGACAGTAACAATAGACATAGAAATGGTAGACCTTAGTAAGACAGAGGAGTACAAGGACTATGCAGTGCTGGAAGAAGTAGGACTGGGAGATACGGTCCATTGTCAAAATGCAAAACTAAACGTAACGACAAATGCAAGAATCGTAGAAATGGAATGGGATTGCATAAAAGGACAAACAAATTCTCTCACCATTGGAGAGGTAGAATACTCTTATTTTGGAGAGGTAGATACAGCGGTGGATTCTGTTAGCCAGGTGATCCGTCCGGATAACACGCTTATGGCAGAAAAGATAAAAGGTATTATGAATGCGATAGATACACAGCTAAGATGCCAAAAATCTATTGCACAGAAGCAGGATGTTAGAGCCATCTTATTTGAAGATACAGACCCAGATTCACCAACATACGGAGCAATGTGCCTGGGAACGCAGGGATTTCAAATTGCAGACCATTTAACAGCAGATGGCAGGGATTGGGACTGGAGCACAGCTTTTACAGCGAAGGGCGGAATTGCAGATGTTATTATAACAGGAATCCTAAGTGATAAAAAAGGGTGGAATTATTGGAACCTTGACACAGGAGAATTTGCCTTAGCCTCAACTGCAACTGTTGGAGGTGAAACGGTAGAAAAAATCGCGGATGATGCAGCAGAAGAAAAAACAGGAGAATTAGATAAAAAACTTAACCAAACAGAGGTATTCAACCGCCTTACAAATAATGGAACTGTACAGGGAATATTCATGAAAGATGGACAGTTGTATATCAATGCTGCCTATATTGTGGCGGGAATATTAAGGGATGCGGCTGGACTAAACTATTGGAATTTAAAAACAGGAGAAATGAAAGTAGAGGGGAGAGTAACAGCAAAGGAATTTGTGTCTACGGATGGAAATTTTTTTGTAGTTACAACTGGACCAAAAGAGAACAATATACTGTCGTTCGGGTATAATGATGGAGAAAACAGGACTGATGTTAGCTATGAGGGTGTAAACATAATTAAAGAAAATGAGCTTTGCGTAAGGGCTGATACAAAAGGTGTAACGGCAAAAGAAGTACATGCAAAAAATGGGCATACTGGTTTTGTAGCGGTAACATTGTCGGATTCGAGTATTTTAAGAATTGAAGTAAAAGATGGAATTGTGACAAAGCTTGGAATAGAATAGGAGGTAAAAAAGGGAAGTAACACAGACGGCAGATATTTATATAAAAAAGGATAGTATTAAGGAAAAAGTAGAAGCGGTACAAGCGGATACAGGGCGATATGTAAAATTTGAAGTAAGGGATTTTATAATTCCAGCA
>JAAYPT010000043.1 GCA_012519695.1 Clostridiales bacterium
AAATAATTGAACTACAACATAAACAACAATACCTACCAGCATAAGACGTGGTGTATTTGAGAAGATAGTACGAATACTTGGCATTGCCCAGTCATTTTTGTTAGGTGTATAAAGGAGCCAGGAACAACTAATGGGAATAAAAAATACAGAGGTGGCAATTCCAAGATATACAGCCTTTTGTGCTGCTTTTTTTCCATAAAGTTCGCTTAAAATATCCGTTACCAAAAAAGTAGAGGCAAATAAGATATTTCCAAGAGTCATTTCCATACCAAAGGCATCTACCACAATCAAAGCCTCAATATTGGCAGCAATAGTAGCGATAGTAGTCCAGAGAAATAATCCCTGTTCGTGAAAAATATAAAATGCTGCAATTACAGCTGAAAATGTAAAAATTAATGATAGAATTAATAAAAGTTCATTAGGCATTTGCAGTCCCTCCTACTCCAAAGTCAGTGTTTTCCATTAAAATGTCTACCCGCGGGTTATTAATATAGTCCGGATAGAGATATTTTTGAAACAAAGCAATTACCCGTGGGTCCGGCTTGATAGGCATACGGTTTTCTACCATAATATTCACACATACACGTTCAAAAAACTGCAATCCGGTTTCAATATCTTGCCGCATGCTTTCCACGGTTTGACCGGGAATGCCCTGTAAAAGACAGACTTCATCAAAGTATTGTTCAATTTCTGCGGGAGAGTCTGTGTCGATTCCTTTGGAAAGATAGCTTTCTCGGAACAAGGAATCAAAAGTTTCTACCCCAATCTTTAGTTTTAAAGTAATGCCTTTATCAGCAAAACGCTTACGAAAGGCAGGAATTTCCTTCCGATGCATCCAGTGACATTCAAAGTGAATTTCCGAAATATCTTTTTTTAAGCAAACTTCTTCAATAAGAGAAATGGTGTCCTCATCTAAATCAACAAAACTTCCGGAATTAATAACCTCCAACTTGTGATAAAGACCCGTTACTTGTAAAAGCTGCGTACGGTTTAGAAGAAAATTTGCTTCTTTATCCGGGGACTTATCCAAATGATAGTCGCAGAAACGGCAGCGTTTCCAAACACAACCGCTGCCGCGAAGCATAACAATTTCTCTTGGATTTTTTTCTGTTATCATAGAATATCGAATTGGTTCCAAATTTTCAGACATAATGTTCCTTTCTTTTCTTACGATTCGTATAAGTTTAAAATCTGTTTTAACATTAAAGCACCTACAGCATTAGAAAACTGGGAAATATCCTGAATATGTACCCAGTCGGTTCCGTAAATTTTTTTAGCAGCGGCAATATCTTTATGTTCGCCGGTAAGAATTCCAATGACACGAATTCCCTGTTGCTTTAATTTTTTAACTTCTTCAGCAGTATCGGTTACCGCAGCAGTACCGGAATAATCTTCGCTTAACAGACGATTTTGTGCTTTGTCAGCAGGAAGTTTTTTGTCATCATTGGGACTTGCATCCGTAAGGACAATTAAGATGCGGTGGGCACAAGGGGCGTGTTCCATTAAAGCACCTGCACCACGAAAGGCAAGTCCGTCACGATTCCAGCCGGCAGCATGGTATTGAAAGATACGGTTGGTGTTCTGTTTCTCCTGATAGTCGCAGAGAAGATTTAAAATGGTATATCCGTTAAGACTTAAAAAAGAATAAACCTGTACCGGAATATTACATAATTGCAGGCTTTTGGCAATTACATAGCCCTGAGCCGCAATGGTTTCCTGCTGTCTTAAGCGAGAAGCAGAGGCATCTAGCATGAGATCAACAGAAAATTCAGGTTTTACCGTTTCAATGTGATTTAAAAATACAGCATCGTCATCAAGAAAAACAGAACGCCATACCCAGGCAGCATTTAACTGTCCTTGTTTACATTTAAACTGGGCAGCTTGTGCGTGAACAAGAGTGGCATTACGAATCTGCTGACTTAATTTGTGAATCGCAGTTTCGTATTGAGAACGATGTGCGGAAAAATAAGTTTCATTTCGTTCCTTTTGTGCAGAGGCTTCTTCAATAGCTCTGGCAATTTGCGGTTCTTTTGACGGAGTAGCGTTTTTTTTCTCCGGCAGTAAAATAAATATGACAATAGAAATGATTATCTGTACAAAGTAAATGCTCTAACTGCGCACTTTCAGAAGGAGAATAGAGAGGTTTTCCAAAACAATCCTCAATATAGGAACGAATCCGTTCCTCCTCCCCGGGAAGAGAAAATTCTCTTTCGTGAACAGGCTTATACATTCGAATATTTTCTTCTTTTATATCCCTTCCAAGTGTAAAAACCTCATTGCGTTCTAAGCGAGAGGGAAGGAACTTGGTAAACACGGAGTTTAACCGTAAGGTGAAAGAAGGAAGTTTCTTTTTCAGGCGAAAATGAAAATATCTTCCGTAAATATCTAAAATGCGTTCACGAATAGCGTTGGTATCCATAGAGCCGTCGAAAGAAAGTTCTGCAAATAATTTCTTTTTTCTGGGACTGAGCAGAACAGTTTTCCCAAGCACCTTTTTCCAACGGGCAGATTGCATTGTATACACCAGACTACTTTGCATCAGCCATTGGGCTCTTGTTTTTATCTGTTCCTGCTCAAAAAACAGTTTCGCACAGGAGACACGCAGTTCCGATAAAACAGGTCGGTAAGGCAGTTCCTTTTCATAGACACAGTTTTCCAGTGCAACCCACAAAAGTCCATCATAGACATCTCGCAGCGTTGCATCGGAAAAAGAGTCGAATAACCGGGTGATGATAGTTGCATCTAACCATTTGTAGACATAGCCAATCACTGAGTTCATATAGAAGTCCGGTTGACCGTCAGGCAAAAATGCTAAAAACATTGGTTCAAAATCATATCTTCCGGCAGCAGTCCATACCATATTTAAAGCCCTGCGCTGGAGAGGGGTATAATTTCGTGTATTTACCATATGATCACGCTCCAAAAAGGGTGGCTGCCGTTAATTTTCCGGAAATTCTTCCGGCAATAATATCTCGGATAACTTCCTGTTCACAAGAATCAAAGGTTTTATTGGTGATTCCCATATCCAGGGCAGTACGAGGCGCAAGTCCGGCTTCCATGAGCTTTAATGCATCTAAAAGACCACGAAGGTCTAATGCTTTCATGGTAAGTTCTCCGTTTTCACATTTTTTATTAATATCAATAAACAGTGCCACAAATTGTTCCCGATATTTTTTCTGAAGTTTTGGAAAAGAACGAACAAGCAGATTGTTCAGGTTTTCTTCCGAAATTTCAGGAGTTTGTATAATTACGAAACGTGAAGCTAATGCCTCGTTTAATTCTCTGGTTCCTGCATACCCATAATTCATGGTAGCAATAAATCTGGTAGCCTCATGTAAAGAAATTTGTTGGTACCCGGGAACATCAATCATGCGACGAAAGTCCAAGACAGAATGAAGCACTGCAAGAGCTTCATTTCGTGCCATGTTAATCTCATCTAAAATACAAAAGCCCCCATCTGTTGCACACTGATAGACCGGACCGGGACGGAAAGTAACCTGTCCGTTTTGAAAAGTATCCGTACCAATCATATAAGTAGCATCCATATTAATATGAAAAGAAATATTATAACGAGGACGACCAAAGGCAGTTGCAAGGTTTTCAGCCAGTACATTTTTACCGGTAGCCTTGGAGCCTGCAAGTAATAAATTTTCACCACATAGGAGGGCAGTCAAAGCCTGTTCCCAAATATCTTTTCCGTAATACAAATAACTAGGTGTAGCAAGACGTTGCCCATCATTTACCGGGTATCTGTTACGAAAATGTTCTAACTCCCGAATTAATGTTTCACTTACCTTTTGTTCTCTTAAAAAGTCCAGCAAAATATTCACCCCATTTCTGCCCTTATTATAGCATTCAAAGGGAAAAAGTCAATAAATACAAGGCTGGTGTCTTGCATGGAAAAACAGCATATGCTATGATTTTGTTATTATGAAAAATGGATTAGAAGAACATTATGTAATAAAGGACAATAAAAAGTTGCGAATGGGATATACCACCGGAAGTTGCGCCGCAGCCGCAGCAAAAGCAGCAGCTTATATGTTATTGAAAAAGGAAGAAGTACCTTATGTGAGTTTGCTGACCCCAAAGGGAATTCGGTTACATTTAGAAGTGTTGGATATACAAAGGGGAGAAAGCTATGTGTCTTGCGCCATAGAAAAGGATGCAGGGGATGATCCGGATGTAACGAATAAGCTTTGGATATATGCAAGGGTATCTTTAATAGAACAAGCAGAAATTCATATCTTGGGTGGAAAAGGTGTTGGAATTGTGACAAAACCAGGACTAGAACAACCGGTAGGAAGTCCGGCAATCAATAAAGTACCAAGACAGATGATAACCAAAGAATTACAACAGGTATGTAAGAACTGTGGATACACCGGGGGACTAGAGGTGGAGATTTCTGTACCCGAGGGGGAAAAGACCGCAGAAAAGACCTTTAATCCAAGACTGGGAATCATAGGAGGAATTTCTATTTTAGGAACTACCGGAATTGTAGAGCCTATGAGTGAAGCAGCATTGGTTGCAAGTATTCGGGTAGAGTTGAAGCAACAAGTAGAAACAGGACATAGGAGTCTTGTTATAACACCGGGAAATTACGGAAGAGAATTTTTAAAGGACAACTTTCCCGTTGATTTGGAACGGGCAGTAAAGTGCAGTAACTTCGTGGGAGATACCATTGATATGGCGGTAGAACTTGGAGTGGAAAATATTTTATTTGTAGCTCATATCGGAAAATTTATCAAAGTCGCAGGGGGAATTATGAATACTCATTCCAGAAATGCAGATGCAAGAATGGAGATTTTGTGTGCCAATGCAGCCATAGCAGGGGCAGATACCGGTGTGTTACAAAATATTATGGGGGCTGTTACCACGGAAGAAGGACTGCGACTTCTAAAAGAAGCAGGAATACTGGAAGAAACTATGAAATTGGTAATAAAAAAGATACAGTTTTATCTGGATAAGCGAAGTTATGGAAAATGTAAAATTGCAGTCGTGTTATTTTCAAATGAGCAAGGCGAGCTGGGAAGAACGGAAAATTATCCGGAAGTGGCAGAGCAGATATTACATTAATGATTTCTGCTAATAAAAAGTGCATAAAAGAGACAAAATTACAAGAAGCAGAATACAAGGAGAAAAACATGGCAGGAAAATTATACGGAATCGGAGTAGGACCGGGAGACCCGGAGCTTTTGACATTAAAAGCAGTACGGTTAATCAAAGAATGTGATATTATTGCAGTTCCGGGAAAAAAGAAAGAAGAGACAGTTGCTTATCAAATTGTAAGACAAGCCTTACCGGAGATAGAAAGGAAAGAATGTTTAGAAATAGATATGCCCATGACAAAAGAGAAAGAAAAGCTGGAAATCAGCCATAATACAGCTTGTGAAAAGGTGGCAGAAGTGTTAGATACTGGAAAAAATATTGCCTTTTTAACACTGGGAGACCCTTGTGTATATTCTACTTATATTTATATACATCAAAGAATTGTAAAGGCAGGCTATGACACAGAAATTGTCAGCGGTATTCCGTCTTTTTGCGCAGTATCAGCCAAATTAAATGAAGGATTGGTAGAGCGTAACGAGATGTTACATGTAATCCCCTCTTCTTATGGCATTGAGCAGGGAATGGAACTTTCCGGAACCCGTGTTTTAATGAAAGCGGGAAAAAAGATGAAACAGGTAAAAGAACAGTTGAAACAAAAAGAGGTTCGGGTATCTATGATTGAAAACTGCGGAATGGAACAGGAACGGGTTTATCATAATGTAGATGAGATACCGGAAGAAGCAGGGTATTATTCCTTGATTATTGTAAAGGAGCAGGAGAAATGATATATTTTGTGGGAGCAGGAAGTGGTGCACCGGATTTGATTACGGTAAGAGGACAAAAACTATTACAAAAGGCAGATGTGGTGATTTATGCAGGCTCTTTGGTAAATCCGGCATTACTAGAAGAAACCAAGGAAGATTGTGAAATTTATAACAGTGCAAAAATGACTTTAGAAGAAGTTATTCAGGTGATAAAGCAGGCAGAAGAACAGGAAAAGGTAACGGTGCGGCTTCATACAGGAGATCCTAGTATATATGGGGCAATCCGGGAACAAATGGATAGATTAGAGGAAGCGGGAATCCCTTATGAAAGCTGTCCGGGTGTAAGCTCTTTTTGTGGTGCAGCAGCAGCACTGAACTTAGAATATACCTTGCCGGATGTGTCTCAAAGTGTAATCATTACCCGTATGGCAGGAAGAACTCCGGTGCCGGAACGAGAAGAGATTGAAAGTTTTGCAGCCCATCATGCAACAATGGTGATTTTTCTAAGTACCGGGATGTTAGAAGAATTGCAGGTACGTCTAATGGAAGGCGGGTACGAAGCATCTACACCTGCTGCCATTGTATACAAGGCAACCTGGCCGGAAGAAGAAAAGTATATTTGTAACGTAGATACACTGGCACAGACAGCCAAGGAGCACAACATTACGAAAACAGCCCTTATTATCGTAGGAGACGTAGTGACACATAGTAACTATCGCAGAAGTGATTTATATCATCCTGCATTTGAAACGGAGTTTCGAAAACCATGCAAATAGAGATTATCAGTTTTACCAGTCAGGGAAGCAGTTTGGCGAAAAAAATAAAAGAGATTATGAAGGTGTATGGAAATGTGCAGGTCACAAGTGGAAAAGAGAAAAATATTTCTTTACAGACGTGGACAGAAAATGCATTTTCAAAAGCACAGGTGTTGATTTTTGTAGGAGCAGCAGGAATTGCAGTTCGTGCCATTGCGCCGTTTGTGCAAGACAAGTTCAAAGACCCGGCAGTTCTGGTGGTAGATGAAAAGGGAACCTATGTGATTCCTGTTTTATCCGGTCATGTAGGTGGAGCGAATGCCTATGCCCTTCAACTGGCAGAAAAATTGCAGGCACAGGCAGTTATTACTACCGCAACGGATATCAATCAGAAATTTGCGGTGGATGTATTTGCAAAGAAAAATCAGTTATTTATCAAAGACAGAGTCTGGGCAAAAGAAATTTCAGCAGCAATTCTAGGCGGTGAAAAAATCGGATTTTTTTGCGAAGGACAGGTGACAGGAACAATACCAGAAGAAGTTGTGACAGAACAAGTCATAGGAACAATGCCAGAAGAAGTTGTGGCAGAACAAGTCATAGGGACAATGCCAGAAGAAGTTGTGGCAGAGCAAGGAAAAGTCACAGAAAAGTACAGGATAAATGTAGGAATTCATAATACCTGTCAGTTAATTCCAAAGGCAGTAACAGTAGGCATTGGTTGTAGAAAAGGAAAGTCAGCAGAAGAAATAGAGATTTTTGTGTTAGAGCAGTTAGGAAAACAGCAGATAGCAATGGAGAGTATTTCTTGTGTGGCATCGGTAGATAAAAAGAAGAACGAGGCAGGAATTCTTGCATTTTGTGAAAAATATGGATTAGAATTTCAGACATTTTCTCCCGAAGAATTAGAACGTGTTCCCGGGGAATATACCCAGTCAGAATTTGTGGAAAAAACCATTGGAGTAGGAAATGTCTGTGAGCGGGCAGCAATTTGTGCATGGAAACAAAACCGTGCACATATCTTACAGCCCAAGACAGCACAAAACGGAAAGACTCTTGCAATTGCAGAAAAAGAATGGAGTGTTAGATTTGAGTAAGTTATATGTAGTTGGGATTGGCCCGGGGGCATATGAAGATATGACCTTAAAGGCAGTTCACACATTAGAAAATTGTGATGTAATCGTAGGCTATACGGTATATGTGGATTTGGTGAAGGAACATTTTCCAAAAAAAGAGTTTCTAACCACACCTATGCGTAAAGAAGTAGAACGTTGCAGAATGGCATTTGAACAGGCGGCAACAGGAAAAAATACAGCGATGATTTGCAGTGGAGATGCAGGGGTATACGGCATGAGCGGGCTAATATTAGAGATAGGTGCAGAATATCCGGAAGTAACCGTTGAGATAATTCCGGGAGTAACCGCAGCTTTAAGTGGTGCAGCTGTATTAGGAGCACCACTTATGCATGACTTTGCAGTTATCAGCCTAAGCGACCTGATGACTCCATGGGAAAAAATTGAAAAGCGGTTACAGGCGGCAGCAGAATCTGATATGGCAATCTGTCTTTATAATCCTTCCAGTAAGAAACGAGCAGATTATTTGAAAAAGGCATGTGATATTATGCTGAAAAGTAAAAGTCCAAGTACAGTGTGTGGCATTGTTTCTCAGATTGGAAGAGAAGGAGAGCAGATGCAGATTTATACCTTAGCAGCACTTCGAGAAGTACAGGTGGATATGTTTACCACTGTTTTTATAGGAAATGAAACAACCAAGGTTGTGAATGGAAAAATGGTGACACCAAGAGGGTATCACATCAACAGATAGGAGTAAAACATGCAGGAAATATTAGTGTTTTCAGGGACAAGTGAAGGAAGAAAGTTAGCAGAGGTACTGGCTTCTTGCGGTATCTGTGTAACCGTGTGTGTGGCAACCGAATATGGGCAGGAAGTGATGGAAGATTCCAAAAAGATTACAGTTTTAGTAGGACGTTTGAATCAACAGGAGATAGAAGCACTTTTTCAGAAAAAGCCGTGGCAGGTTGTGATAGATGCCACACATCCTTATGCCACAGAAGTAACAGAAAATATACGAAAAGCCTGCGAAAGTCAAGGCAAGGAAGTTTTACGGTTGGTGCGCAGGGAAGGAAAAAAAGCAGAACATGTTCATTATGTAGACTCCACAGAAGAAGCGGCTGCCTATCTGAATCAGACAAAGGGAAATATTTTTCTTACCACAGGAAGTAAGGAAATTGCCGGTTACATGGAACGAATCGAAGATACTTCAAGAATCTATGCACGGATTCTTCCGGGAACAGCAGAACTGGAGAAATGTCATCAATTAGGATTGAAGGGAAGACAGATTATCTGTATGCAGGGACCCTTTAGTGAAGAACTGAATCTTGCTATGATGCGGGAAGTACAGGCAGCCTGGCTGGTAACAAAAGAAACGGCAGGAGCAGGCGGATATCCGGAAAAAATTCAGGCAGCAAGGCGGGCAGGAGCCAAAGCAGTTGTGATAAGAAGACCGAAGGAAACGGGATATTCCATGGAGGAAATCTTGGAAAAGCTTGGAATCCATAAGGAAGAAAAAAAGAAAGTATCGCTGATAGGAATTGGAATGGGAAATGCAGGTACATTGACGTTAGAAGGATACCGGTGCATAAAAGAGGCAGAATTGTTAATTGGTGCCAAACGTATGATAGCCTCTATTCCCGAGGAACTAAGACAGGGAAAAGAACAATTTATCTCTTACCAGACAGAGGAGATTTTTCAGTGTATTACAGAACATGCAAAGTGTTCTAAAATAGCAATACTTTTTTCCGGAGATGTAGGATTTTACAGTGGAGCACAGAAACTATGGGAACGCTTGGAACAGTGGAAAATACAGAACAACACATCATGCCAAATGGAGTTACTATGCGGCATTTCATCCGTTGTGTATTTTGCTTCTTGCATCGGTATGAGCTGGGAAGATATGAAGTTAATGAGCCTTCATGGAAGAAATCAAAATGTTATAGGGGCTCTCAGCCAGCAGGAAAAGGTATTTACCCTAACCGGAGGTGCAGCAGGGATTCGGGAGCTTTGCAGAGAACTGATAATATATGGATTAGAAGATACCCAAATATATATCGGAAGACAATTAGGAGGTGAAGAGCAGACCATTGAAAAGGGAAGTCCTAAGGAGTTTCAAAATTATGAAAAAGAGGGGCTTTGTGTGCTGGTACTGGTAAATGAATCAGCAAAGAAAGCCGTAGTAACACATGGCATTCCGGACGAAGAATTTTTACGGGAAAAAGTACCCATGACAAAGGAAGAAGTACGAAGTATTTCTATCTCAAAGTTACAATTAAGCAAGGAGTCGGTCATTTATGACATCGGAGCAGGAACCGGAAGTATATCGGTGGAGTGCGCCAGAATGGCAGTAGACGGAATGGTGTATGCCATCGAGAAGAAACCAGAAGCAGGTGCATTGATTCAAAAAAATAGTGAGAAACTGGCAGCAAAAAACCTTCAGGTTGTGGTAGGAGAGGCACCGGAGATGTTAGAGAATTTACCAACTCCTACCCATGCATTTATCGGTGGCAACAGTGGAAAACTAGAAGAAATCTTATTGTGCCTGTGGGAAAAGAATCCTGAGGTACGCATTGTAATCAATGCCATTTCCTTAGAAACCATAGCGGAAGTAACACACCTTATTAAAAAATACAACTTTTCACAGAAAGAGATTGTACAGGTAAATATTGCAAAGGCAAAAGAAATCGGAAGTTACCAGATGATGATGGGACAGAATCCGGTATATGTGGTAACATTGCAGCGTTAGAAACCGGTTTAGTATATATAAACAAACAGTTGTTTTACCTAGGAAAATCCGGGTGTTATAGTAAAAGAAAAACCGGAGGGATAAAATATGGATATGGAACAATTTGGAGAATATCTTGCAGAATGTCGAAGAAACAAAAAGATGACACAAGAGGAATTTTCTTGTAGATTAGGAGTTACTGCACAGGCAGTATCCAAGTGGGAACGGGGACAAAGTTTTCCGGATATAGGACTTTTGAGTGGAATTTGTAAGATTTTAGAAGCAGATCCCTGTGAGATGTTGGGAGTCCCAAGAACAGAAATCAAACTGGAAAGTAATAACCGCAGGGAACAGGAAGAGTTGCTGAGTAATCTTTGTGCAGAACCGTTACAGATTATTTTCGGAGAAGATTTGATACCTGTTTTTGCAGAAGGAATTCCCAATGGCATGGTGGCAGAAAAACGTGTGGAAGTGATACGAAAAGCGGGAATTTTAGTTCCGGTTATCTGGTTTCGCGATAGAGTAGAACTGGGAAAACGGGAATATTGTATTCTGTCTTACGATAAAGTTCTGGTTCAAAAAACAGTGGAAACTATTACAAAAGACACCTATGAAACATTGATAGACGAGATTTTTGCTCAGTGTGTAGAACATTACGATACCATTTTGAATAAGCAATTGGTAAAGAACTTAGTAGATCATGTAAGGGAGGAATATCCGGGAGTAGTAGAGGGAGTGGTTCCGGAAAAAATATCCTATCTTTTTATAAAAAAGGTATTGGCGGAAATGGTAAGAGAAAAGAAAAATATCCACAATACCATTGGTATTTTAGAAGGAATAGAAGAAGAGGTTTTAGAAAAAGGAAACACAAATATAAAGGAAATTGCAAAGCTGTTATAATTTTCCCATTGTTTCTATATACTAATAATACAAATATAGAAACAGAGAGGAAATATATATGTGTGGAATTGCAGGATTTTATCATAAGGAAAAAGATTACAGGGAACGGTCAGAATACTACCGTTCCCTTTTGACTGCCATGCATGAGGCATTGTGGCACCGTGGACCGGATGACGAGGGAATATACTTATCCAAGCATTGCGGGCTGGCACATAGCAGATTGTCCATTATTGACATTGCAGGGGGACATCAGCCCATGATACGAAACAGGAATGGAAGAACTTGTGCCATTGTCTATAATGGAGAACTGTATAATACCAGAGAACTGCGTGAGATGTTGCAGAAAATGGGATGTCAGTTTACAACCACCAGTGATACAGAGGTAATTCTTACAGGGGTCATGGAGCTTGGCATAGAGTTTGTGAAAAAAATGAATGGAATCTTTGCTTTTGCCCTATGGGATACCAAAGAACAAAAACTCTATCTGTTTCGTGACCCTATGGGAGTAAAGCCGTTGTTTTATACTTGGTGCGGAGAAGAGTTGATTTTTGCATCAGAACTTAAGGGGATTTTTGCACATCCTTTGCCAAAGCCGGAAGTAGACCGGGAGGGGTGGAATGAGATATTCGGAATCGGTCCGGCAAGAAGTGGCGGTTGTGGCATTTTTAAAGGGGTACATGAAGTACTGCCGGGAGAATATCTCTTATGCACCAGAGAAGGATGTCGTAGCGGAAAATACTGGGAGCTTCAAAGTCATCCACATACAGACAGCTATGAGAAAACAGTGGAAACAGTGTCACAACTGGTATATGAAGCAGTGGCAAGACAGATGGTATCCGATGTGCCAATCTGTACTTTTTTGTCAGGAGGAGTAGATAGCAGTCTGGTGTCATCTATTTGCGCGTCAGAGTTGAAAAAACAGGGAAAACAGCTTACTACTTATTCTTTTGACTTTGTAGATAACGCAAAGAATTTTAAAAAGAATGATTTTCAACCTTCACAGGACAGACCGTATGTAGAAAAAATGGTAGAATATCTTGGAAGTGAACATCATTTCTTAGAATGTAATAACGAACAGCAGATTGCTATGTTGACAGATTCTGTAAAGGCACATGATTTACCGGCAATGGCAGATGTGGATTCCTCTATGCTCTATTTTTGTTCTAAGGTAGCAAAGAATCATAAAGTAACTCTAACAGGAGAATGTGCAGATGAGATATTTGGCGGATATCCCTGGTTTCATAAAAAAGAAATGTTAGAGTCTGAAACCTTCCCATGGACCATGGACCTTACGCCACGAAAACAGTTGTTGTCAGAAGAATTTTTAGATTTCTTAAATATGGATGAGTATGTGAAGGCGGCATATCACAAATCTATAGCAGAAGTACCGAAATGCCCGGAAGATACTGCGGAAGAGGCAAGACGAAGAGAGATTTCCTACCTGAATATGAAGTGGTTTATGCAGACACTTTTAAATCGTATGGACAGAACCAGTATGTACTGGGGACTGGAGGCGAGAGTTCCCGTTGCAGATGTAAAAATCGTACAGTATGTGTGGAATGTACCTTGGGAAATGAAAGCAAAAGACGGTGTAGTGAAAAATCTTTTAAGGCAGGCGGGAAGAGGAAAACTTCCGGACGAAGTGTTATTTCGCAGAAAGTCACCTTATCCCAAAACTTATGACCCGAAATACGAAACACTTTTGAAAAATATGTTTCGGGAAATGCTTTCCGATGCACAGGCACCGGTACTGAGATTCCTGGATAAACAAAAACTTCAATCTTTTATGGAGCAGTCCTCTGATTATGGAAAACCATGGTACGGACAGTTAATGGCAGGCCCGCAGATGTTAGCGTATTTGTTTCAGATTAATGAATGGATGAAGCAGTATCAGATATAAAAGAAAAAAATATATTGACACTCACATCCTATATGCTATAATAAAAACAAACATATGAATAAATGTTCATTTGTTAAAATATATAACATATAAGAGAAAGGAAGTAAATTATGAAAAAGACTTATAAGATTGATGTGGATTGTGCAAACTGTGCAAACAAAATGGAGGAAGCAGCTAAGAATACAGCAGGTGTGAAAGATGCAACTGTAAACTTTATGGCATTAAAAATGATTGTAGAATTTGAAGATGGTCAGGAACCAAAAACAGTTATGCAGGAAGTTCTTAAAAATTGTAAAAAAGTAGAGGATGATTGTGAAATCTTCCTGTAAGAACGGGAGGGATATTTATGAATAAGAAACAAAAGAAAGTTCTTATCCGAATTATTGTAGCAGCAACCCTGATCGTTGTTTTATCATTAATGCCAATAGAGGGATATGTGAAATTTGGATTGTTTATGATTCCATATCTGGTAATTGGCTATGACATTTTGAAAAAGGCATTTAAGGGAATCCTGAATAAACAGGTATTTGATGAGAATTTCCTTATGGCAGTTGCAACCATAGGTGCAATTGCTTTAGGAGACTATAAAGAAGGCACTGCCGTAATGCTGTTTTATCAGATTGGAGAGCTGTTCCAAAGTTATGCAGTAGGCAAGAGCAGAAAAAATATCAGTGAACTTATGGATATTCGCCCGGACTATGCCAATATAGAAAAAGACGGAAAGTTAGAAAAAGTAGACCCGGATGAGGTGGAAATCGGTACGGTAATTGTAGTACAGCCGGGAGAAAAAATACCAATTGATGGTATTGTAACAGAAGGAAACAGTACATTAAATACCAGTGCACTGACCGGAGAAAGTCTTCCAAGACAAACAGCAGTTGGAGACGAGGTAATCAGTGGATGCATTAACATGACAGGAGTACTTAAGATTCAGACCACCAAAGAATTCGGCGAGTCTACGGTTTCAAAGATTTTGGATTTAGTGGAAAATTCCAGTTCCAAAAAGTCTAAGTCTGAGAACTTTATCTCAAAGTTTGCAAAGTATTATACTCCGGCAGTCTGTTATGGAGCACTGGCATTGGCAATTTTACCACCATTGGTACGAATGCTTGCCATGGGAATTGCACCGGAATGGGGCGAATGGATTTATCGTGCGCTGACCTTCCTGGTTATCAGTTGTCCGTGTGCTTTGGTAATCAGTATTCCGTTAAGCTTTTTTGCAGGAATCGGAGGAGCAAGTAATCAAGGTGTTTTGGTAAAAGGCTCTAACTACTTAGAAACATTGGCACAAACCAAGTATGTGGTTTTTGATAAAACCGGTACTATGACACAAGGTGTGTTTGAAGTAAGTGGTATCCATCACAGCAAGATGGAAAATGAAAAACTGTTGGAGTACGCGGCACTGGCAGAAAGTTCTTCCGGTCATCCGATAAGCAAGAGCCTTCAGAAAGCATATGGAAAGCCAATTGACAGAAACAGAGTTACCGATGTAGAAGAAATCAGCGGAAATGGTGTAATTGCGAAAGTAGATGGAATAGCAGTTGCAGCAGGTAATGCAAAACTGATGAAGCGACTTGGCATTGAGTACAAGGAATGTCATCATGTAGGAACGGTAGTTCATATGGTGGTAGATGGTACTTATGCAGGACATATTTTGATTTCTGATATTTTAAAACCACATGCCAAAGAAGCAATACATGCATTGAAAAAGGCAGGAATTTCAAAGACGGTTATGCTTACCGGAGATGCGAAAAATGTAGCCGAACAGATTGCAAAAGAATTAGGAATTGAAGAAGTATGCAGTGAGTTACTTCCATCTGATAAGGTAGAAAAGGTAGAAGAACTGTTAAAGAAAAAAGGCGAAAAAGAAAAACTCGCTTTTGTGGGTGACGGAATCAACGATGCACCGGTATTATCCAGAGCTGATATTGGAATTGCCATGGGAGCTCTTGGCTCAGATGCAGCGATTGAAGCCGCGGATGTAGTCCTGATGGATGATGATCCTTTAAAGATTGCAAAGGCAATTAAAATTGCAAGAAAGTGTATTCGTATTGTATATGAAAATATTTATTTTGCAATTGGAATTAAGATTATCTGTCTGATTTTAGGAGCACTTGGTATTGCAAATATGTGGACTGCTATTTTTGCAGACGTAGGTGTAATGGTAATTGCAGTTCTTAACGCAATTCGTGCATTGTTTGTAAAGAAGTTATAGAATGAGATAAAAATATAAAATAAAGGCGGTGAAAGAATGGCTGAAAAAGAAACAGAGTGCTGCGAATCTTATGAAGTGCATGAAAATCTTTTGAAAATTGTAAATGAGACAATGCCGGCAGAAACGGAACTGTATGATTTAGCAGAACTGTTTAAGGTATTTGGCGATTCTACCAGAATCCGTATTCTGTTTGTGCTGTTTGAAGCAGAAGTATGTGTATGTGATTTGGCGCAGGTTTTAAATATGACACAATCTGCTATTTCACATCAATTACGAATTTTGAAGCAGAATAAATTAGTAAAAAGTCGAAGAGAAGGAAAATCTATTTTTTATTCTCTGGCAGATGAACATGTGCGAACGATTATTGCGCAAGGTTGTGACCATATAGAAGAAACATAAATGTACAAAAAGATGCCAAATTTGGCATCTTTTTGGCATTTTTTTGTATTTCTTTAGATACAAAGCCACTTTTGAGAAAAGGAATTCAATAATTGGCTTGATTTTTTCAGAGGAATTAGGTAACATTAACACGACATAAATAAAAATAATGTTATACAAACAAGAAAGGATGCCAAAATGAAAGAATTTAAACAATGGGATGGATTCGAAGGAAGATTATGGAAAGAAGGCGTAGATGTTCGTGACTTTATTCAGAACAACTATACCCCTTATGAAGGAGATGAGTCTTTCTTAGAGGGACCAACCGAAGCTACCGATAAGTTATGGGGCAAGGTTCAGGAACTTCAGAAAGAAGAACGTAAAAAAGGTGGAGTCCTTGATATGGAGACAGAGGTAGTATCCTCTATTACTGCATACGGACCAGGATATATTAGCGATGACTTGAAGAACTTAGAGCAGGTAGTTGGTTTACAGACAGATAAGCCATTAAAACGTGCATTTATGCCATACGGTGGAATTAAGATGGCAGAGCAGTCCTGTACTATGTACGGATATCAGCCAAGTGAAAAACTTCATGAGATTTTCACAAAATATCATAAGACACATAACCAGGCTGTATTTGATATCTACACACCAGAAATGAAGAAAATGCGTCATAACAAGATTCTTACCGGACTTCCAGATACATACGGAAGAGGAAGAATCGTAGGCGATTACAGAAGAGTTGCATTATACGGTATTGATTACTTAATCGAGCAGAAACAGAAAGATTTCGATGAAATCGCTCGCCCAGGTATGAGAAGTGAACAGTTCCGTTTGCGTGAAGAAGTTGCAGAGCAGATTAAATGCTTGAAAGACATGAAAGTAATGGCTCAGTCTTACGGATTTGATATTTCTGAACCAGCATCTAATGCAAAAGAAGCTTTCCAGTGGTTATATTTTGCATATCTTGCAGCTATTAAGACACAGAACGGTGCAGCAATGAGTGTTGGTCGTGTATCTACATTCCTTGATATCTATATCGAAAGAGACTTAAAGAGCGGTACACTTACTGAGAAACAGGCTCAGGAATTAGTTGACCATATGACATTGAAATTCCGTATGGTTAAGTTCGCAAGAATTGAATCTTACAATCAGTTATTCTCTGGTGACCCAGTATGGGCAACATTAGACGTTGCAGGACTTGGAATGGATGGACGTTCTCAGGTAACAAAATCTGATTATCGTTTCTTACATACCTTAGAGAACATGGGACCTTCTCCAGAGCCTAACTTAACAGTATTATATTCTTCTCATTTACCAGAGAACTTCAAGAAATATGCAGCACACATTTCTGTTGCTACAAGTTCTATCCAGTATGAGAACGATGATGTTATGCGTCCGGTATGGGGCGATGATTACTCTGTATGCTGCTGTGTATCTGCAACAGAAACAGGTAAGGAAATCCAGTTCTTCGGAGCTCGTGCAAACCTTGCAAAATGCTTATTATACGCTATCAATGGTGGAAAAGACGAGAAGACAAAACAGCAGGTAGGACCAGCTTACCAGCCAATTACTTCCGAATATCTTGATTATGATGAAGTAATGGAAAAATATGATACAATGATGACTTGGTTAGCACAGACTTATGTAGAAACATTGAACATGATTCATTACATGCATGATAAATATTACTATGAAGCAAGCCAGATGGCATTAATCGATACAGATGTAAGACGTACATTTGCAACTGGTATCGCAGGATTCTCTCATGTAGTAGACTCCTTAAGTGCTATTAAATACGCTAAGGTTAAAGTTGTTCGTGATGAAGAAGGAATGGCTGTTGATTATGAAGTTGAGGGAGATTTCCCAAGATACGGAAATGATGATGAACGTGCAGATGAAATCGCTGTATGGTTATTAAAGACTTTCATGGATCGTTTAAGAAGCTGCCATACTTATCGTAATTCTGAACCTACAACATCTATCCTTACTATTACTTCTAACGTAGTTTATGGTAAAGCAACTGGTGCTCTTCCAGACGGAAGAAAAGCAGGAGAACCATTATCTCCAGGAGCTAACCCAGCTTATGGTGCAGAACAGAACGGATTACTTGCATCCTTGAACTCTGTTGCAAAATTACCATACGAAGAAGCTTTAGACGGAATTTCAAATACACAGACAATCAATCCAGGTGCTCTTGGACATGATGATGGTGAAAGAACTCAGAACTTAGTAAACGTATTAGATGGTTACTTTGATCAGGGTGCACATCACTTAAACGTAAACGTATTTGGAAAAGAAAAATTAATCGATGCTATGGAACATCCAGAAAAAGAGGAATATGCAAACTTTACAATTCGTGTATCCGGATATGCTGTTAAGTTCATCGACTTAACTCGTGAACAGCAGATGGATGTTATTTCCAGAACTTGCCACGAAACAATGTAAGTTGCAACGATAAAGAAAGGAATGCCAATGGAAAGCAAAGAAAGAAAAGGATATGTACATTCCTTAGAAAGCTTTGGTTCCGTGGATGGCCCGGGAGTTCGGTATGTGATATTTTTAACTGGCTGTGCAATGCGCTGTCAGTTCTGTCACAACCCGGACACCTGGGACATGACAACAGGTACTCCATATACTGCAGGTGAATTATTAGATAAAGCCTGTCGATACCGCTCTTATTGGAAAAGTAAGGGCGGTATTACTGTAAGTGGAGGAGAACCGCTGCTTCAGATAGATTTTTTACTGGAGCTGTTTAAGGAAGCCAAAGAGAGGAATATTCACACAACACTTGACACCAGTGGAAATCCGTTCACTACAGAGGAGCCATTTTATTCTAAATGGTTGGAACTGGTGAAGTATACGGATTTGATTTTATTAGATATCAAACATATTGATGAAGAACAGCATAAGATTCTTACCGGACAGACCAACCAAAACATATTAGAAATGGCAAGACAGCTGTCTGATATGGGAAAACCGGTTTGGATACGTCATGTTTTAGTTCCGGAAAGAAATGATAAAGATGAATATCTGCATCGTTTAGCAGATTTTATTCACACTTTAAAAAATGTAGAAAGGGTAGAGGTATTACCATATCATACCCTTGGTGTATTTAAGTGGGAGCAGTTGGGAATTGATTACCCATTGAAGGGAATTGATCCACCAACCGCAGAACGAGTACGCAATGCAGAAGAAATATTAAAATTAAAGTAATATTAAGAGAGACCATCAGATAAGGTCCATGTAACAATGGAACTGTTTGGTGGTCTTATGTTTTAGGTTGGATAGTGTAAGGTGGAAAAGAGTTGGTATTGTGTTGGAAAGTGTAGTAGAATAGAAGAAATAGCAAAAGTGAGGAATACGAAAAGAAGATAACAATTATAGCAGTTTCTGCACCGGTATTACATCAATTAACGCTGTTTCAAAAAGAATTTCAGGAAAAGTATGGAGAGAAAAAGATAGAGTTTTCCATGTTCTATGTGGCAAAGGCAGGAAATGAGGTACTTGGGAAAAAAGAACAGATGATAGAAGCACTAACAAAAGCAGATGTGGCAGTTGTTGATATTATGGGTGCTTCAGAAGCTGATATACAGTTTGGTAGTACCATTTTTCATGGCAGTTTTCGTAAACTGGCTTGTAATTCGAAAAAAATTGTCAAAGCCGGCATTACAATTGATGCGTAAAGAACAAAAGACTGGAAAAATCAGCAATATTAATCTTGGAAACATGGGATTTGTAGGGAGATTTCGTGTTCGCCAGATGTTAAGAGAAATGCGAACAGGATTTACTGTAATATTTGGTATGTTTATAGCCCTGTTGATTCTGATGATAGGTGTGGATGGTTTCCTGCTGTGTGAAAATATTAGCGTGCAGAACAAGGAAGACACCAAGTATCAATATATGTATACTTATAAATATCCGGAAATGAGTTAGTTGCAAGAGACCGTCTGGCAGTAGGAGAGGCATTAAAACGTGTTTCTTTGGGTTATTTTCAAAAAGCAGATACCGGTAATATTTTAAGTTCCATTACAACCGGACTGCATACGCTGGAAAATATGGGAATCCGAATGGCAAATAATTTTATTGGTGGATATTTAAATTTCCTGTGTATTTTTCTTTGCCTTGCAGTATTAAATCCAATGGTGGCACTGATTGCCCTGGCAGGTATCGTATTATCGTTTTTGTTTTTACTGATGGTATCAAAACACAGTTTGAAATATGCACCTGTAGAGGCAGAAGCGGGAAGAAACTTAACCAGTGCCGTGTTAGAATATGTCAGAGGGCTTCCGGTAGTAAAATCCTTTGGAAAAGGCGGAGCATCTATGGCTGCTCTTTCTGATGCATGCAAAGAATCAAGAGATATCAATTTGAAAATTATGTGGGGATTTAATCCACCAAACTGTGGACACCTTTTAGTACTTAAAATAGCTTCTGTAGCATTAATTATAGCTTCTGCATACTTGTGTATGACAGGACAGTTGTCCTTTACCTTTATGGTAATGTTTGGATTTCTTTCCTTTAGCATTTTTGCAAGCATTGAACCAATCAGTGACTGTGCGCATGTGCTTAGTGTGATTGGATAATGCCATGAATCAGTTAGATGCCCTAAAAGGCGAAAACTATATTGATAAGGACGGCAGAGATATTAGTATTTCACATTATGGAATTGAATTTCAGCATGTGGACTTTGGCTATGACAGCAGAAAAATATTTCTATGGTATTTCAGAATGTCTATTTGTTCCACGATACTATTCGCAATAATATTTGTTTTGGAAAGCCAAATGTTACGGAAGAAGAAGTGATAGCGGCAGCGAAAAAGGCTTGTTGCCATGAATTTATTATGGCGTTGCCACAAGGATATGATACGGTAATCGGAGAAGGAGGAGGAACTTTATCCGGTGGAGAAAAACAAAGAATTTCCATTGCAAGAGCAATATTAAAGAATGCGCCGATTATTATATTGGATGAGGCAACTGCAAGTATTGATCCGGAAAATGAACATTTGATTCAAAATGCCATTTCGGAATTAACAAAAGGAAAGACAATTATTACCGTTGCACACCGATTAGCTACCATTGAAAATGCAGATCAGATATTGGTGGTAAATGACGGAAGAATTGTGCAACAGGGAACACATCAGGAGTTGGTAAATCAACCGGGACGTTATCATGATTTTGTAGAAATCCGCAAAAAAGCAGAGGGGTGGAAATTATCCTAAAAACCTTATCAGAAATTTTTCCAAAAAGGTTCCTTTTTGCAGAAAAAGAATATATAATAAGGAAAGCAAATGCAAGGAGGATATATTATGTTGGAAATTGGAATGAAAGGATATCAGGAATTTGTAGTATCTGAAAAAGATACTGCCAAAGTCCATAAAAGCGGAACATTAGATGTATTAGCAACACCGGTATTGGTGGCATTGATGGAAGAGACTGCATGGAAGAGTGTTGCAGAGCAGTTAGAACCGGGGATGGGAACGGTCGGAATTAAAATGTATATGCAGCATTTAGCACCAACTCCTATCGGAATGAAAGTATGGTGTGAGTCCATTTTAGAGGAAGTGGATGGAAGAAAATTAGTATTTTCTATTACTGCTTACGATGAATCCGGAAAAATCGGAGAAGGAAGACATGACCGTTTTATCGTAGAAGAAGAAAAGTTTCAGAAAAAGGCAGATAGCAAGAAACAAAAATAGTAATAGAAAGTGAAATGATTAGGATTATGAAGAAACAGCAAATGTCGGAATCGGTGTTTGTGGCAGCATTTTTATGTTTGTCCGGCGGATTCCAGGATGCATATACTTTTTTTTATCGGGGAGAAGTATTTGCCAATGCACAAACGGGAAACATGGTCTTAATGGGAACAAGCTTTGCCACAGGAGATTACCGTACCGGAATGCGGTATCTCCTGCCGGTACTTGCCTTTGCAACAGGCATTTATGTAGCAGAGCGTATACGCAGACATTTTAAATATTATAGAAAAATACATTGGAGACAGCTTATTGTAATTATGGAGATTCTTTTTTTGTTCGGTGTAGGATGGATGCCGCAAAAGATGGATCTTGTGGCAAATATGCTGGTCTCCTTTGTCTGCGCTATGCAGGTACAAAGTTTCCGTAAAGTAAACGGAAATGCATATGCCAGCACCATGTGTATTGGAAATCTAAGAACTGCAACAGATATGCTTTGCAGTTACCATGTGACAAAAGATAAGCGATTGTTGGACAAAAGTCTGTTATATTATGGATTTATCGGAATCTTTATTATAGGGGCAGCGTTTGGAGGTGTCCTTGCAAAAGTATTAGAAGCAAAAGCAATTTGGATTTCTTGCGGACTATTAACGATAGCTTTTCTTATTATGTTTATTCGTGAGGATGTAGAGCACAAGGAATTATAAAATGATTAGAAAGGGAAACTAAGATGGTAGAACAGGATTATATCATGCGTATTATCCATGAGGTGGTACGAACTTTTTTAAAACTGGTATTTCAGATAGATGAAGAAAAACAAGAGGATGTTCAGTTTGAAGACAAAAAGGTACAGGGAAATTTTGAAAATCTTTGTGCCATGGCAGATCGTGGAGAAATTAACCAGGCAGAAAATATTCTTTACGAAGAATTAGAAGAAGGAAATATCGAATATTTAAAAATGGCAGTGTTATTCTATGAACATTTGAATAAGATGAGCAACGAATATTTGGAAAAGTGTGATTTTTCTAGAATAGAGGTTGCAGAAGGCATGAAACATGTTATGAAAATGTATGGCTACGATAGTCTTGCAGAAACATTGATTTAGGAGGTAATTGTGAAACTACCGAGAATTATGCTGGCGGCACCCGCAAGTGGAAGTGGAAAAACGTTAATTACCTGCGGTCTATTACAGCTTTTTTTAAACCGTGGAAAACATCCCGCTGCCTTTAAATGTGGTCCGGATTATATCGACCCCATGTTTCATCGAAGAGTGATAGGAACCCCATCCAAGAATTTAGATACCTTTTTTACAGATACCAATGTAACCAGATATTTGTTTGGTAAGGAAGCAAAGAAGGCAGATATCTCTGTATTAGAAGGTGTGATGGGATTTTTTGACGGTGTAGGCGGAATTACAGACCAGGCATCTTCCTATGAACTGGCAAAGGTAACGGATACGCCGGTGATTCTTGTGGTTAATGCAAAAGGAATGAGTCTTTCTGTTGTTCCTATGATACAGGGATTTTTAAACTATCGAAAAGACAGTCATATCAAGGGGGTTATTCTTAACCAAACCACGAAGATGACCTATTCATTATTAAAAAAGCAAATAGAGCAGGAACTTGAAATCAAGGTTTTAGGATATGTACCAAAGAGCCCGGAACTTACCATAGAAAGCCGTCATCTTGGATTAGTAACTCCAAATGAGATAGCAGATTTGCGAGAAAAAATAGAAAAGCTGGCAGAGCTTTTGGAAGAAACACTGGATATCGAAGGGATATTTGACTTAGCAAATCAGGCTACCAACCTGGAATGGGAAGACGTAAAAGTACCTAATATAGAACTTTCAATAGGACAAAAAGCACCTCGTATCGGTATGGCAAGAGATGAGGCTTTTTGTTTTTACTATCAGGATAATTTGGAACTATTACAGGAAATGGGAGCAGAGATAGTAGAGTTTTCTCCACTTCATGACAAAACACTTCCAAGTCAGCTAGATGGAATGATTCTATATGGTGGCTATCCCGAATTGTATGCAGAAGAATTGAGCAAGAACAGTGGAATAAAAGAAGAAATCAAACAGGCAATACAAAGGGGAATGCCATATCTTGCAGAGTGTGGTGGTTTTATGTACTTGCAAGAAACCATGGAGGATATGAAAGGAAATAAATATCCTATGGTAGGTGTACAAAACGGACAGGCATATGCCACAGAGAAGTTAGGAAGATTTGGCTATATTACGCTATCTACAGAAAAGGATAATCAACTGTTATGGAAAAATGAGTGCATCAAGGCACATGAATTTCATTATTTTGATACCACTGATAATGGAGAAGATTATCATGCAAAAAAGCCCACGGGAAGTAGAAAGTGGGATTGTATCCACGGTGGAGAAAATTATGCAGCAGGTTATCCACATTTATATTATTATTCCAATCCTGATTTTGCATTTCGATTTTTGGAAAGCTGTCGGAAGTGGCAACGGAATCGAGGAACGGTAGAAACGGAGTAGTCATGGAGCTGAAAGAATATTTAGAACAGATAAAACCGGTGGATAAAAAAGCAATGGAATTAGCTGAAAAACGATGGGATTCCATTGCCAAACCCTTAAAAAGTCTTGGAAAAATAGAAACAAATCTTATTCAGATAGCAGGAATACAGCGAACTTCCGCCATTTGTCTTAAGAAAAAGGCGTTAGTAGTAATGTGCGCAGATAATGGAGTAGTAGAAGAGGGAGTTACCCAAACCGGGCAGGAAGTGACTGCTATTGTGGCAGAGAACTTTTTGGATGAAAAGTCCTGTGCGGCCATCATGTGTGAAGATACCGGAACAGATATTTTTCCTATTGATATAGGAATGGCAGTGGATACACCGCGAGTAGAAAAACATAAGATTGCATATGGAACTAAAAATATGGCGAAAGAGCCTGCGATGACAAGAGAAGAAGCAGAGCGTGGCATTATAACAGGAATACAGATAGTAGAAAGATTGAAAAAAGAAGGATATGATATCATTGCCACCGGAGAGATGGGAATCGGAAATACTACCACCAGTAGCGCAGTAGCCAGTGTTTTGCTTAACCAATCGGTAGAAAGTGTAACAGGAAGAGGTGCAGGACTGGATAGTGCAGGACTAAAGCGTAAGATGGAAGTGATTAAAAAGGCGATAAAGATGCATGAACCAAATCCCAAAGACCCAGTGGACGTACTGGCAAAGGTAGGAGGATTTGATATCGCAGGTCTTGTGGGATTATATCTTGGTGGAGCTATCTATGGAATTCCAGTGGTAGCAGATGGATTTATTTCAAGTGTGGCAGCCTTGACAGCGATTCGTATGGAACCTCTGGTGCAGGATTATATACTTGCTTCCCATGTGTCAAAAGAACCGGCAGGAGCAATGATTTTAGAAGCAATCGGAAAATCTCCAAGCATTACCTGCGATATGTGTTTGGGCGAGGGAACCGGTGCAGTAGCATTATTTCCGTTATTAAGTATGGGCTTACATATTTATGAAAAAATGAGTACCTTTGCTCAGATTGAGATTGCAGATTATGTACCATTAGAATAAGCGTAAGATGAAAAAGAACAGGAGAAGTGCATGGTAGTATTTATTACTGGTGGAAGTGGAAGCGGAAAATCAGAATATGCAGAACAACGGGCAGTAGCATTAAAGGAAAAAGAGAAAGCCTCAGAGCTTATCTATATCGCAACCATGGAAGCACAGGATGCAGAGAGTAAAAAAAGAATTGAGCGTCATCGAAAAATGCGAGAAGGAAAAGGATTTTTTACTTATGAGTGTTACACACATTTAGAAGAACTACCGGTAAATAAAAATCAGGTGATTTTACTGGATTGTCTTTCCAATCTTACCGCAAATGAAATGTTTTCTTCCAATGGACGAAAAGAGCAGATGGTGTCAGCCATTGAAAAGGGTTTGACACATTTGATAAAGAATGGAAAAAATGTTGTCATTGTGGGAAATAATGTGTTTGAAGATGGAATCGAGTATGATGAGATGACAAAGACTTATTTAGAACGAATGGCAAAGATACATCAATTCTTAGCTACACAAGCGGATGAAGTGATTGAAGTTATTTGCGGAATACCGGTCTTTTGGAAAGGGGAGTGCCATGAAGTATATTAATGCATGTATCATAGCCTTTGCAATGTATTCAAAAATACCAATGCCAAGGGCAGATTGGGAAAAAGAAAATATGAAGTATGCCATGTGCTTTTTCCCCTGGGTAGGAGCTGTGATAGGAGTTTGTGTTTACCTGTGGGGCAGATTTGCAGGAAACATTCCGGTGGGAAGTATACTGTATGCAGCAGTATTAACGCTTATTCCCATTTTTATTACAGGCGGAATCCATCTGGATGGATTGTTAGATACGGCAGATGCATTAAGTTCCTGGCAGACCAGGGAACGCAGACTGGAAATTTTAAAAGACTCTCATACAGGAGCATTTGCGATTATCACCTGCTGTATGTACTTTATAGCGTATTTCGGCTTTTCTTCCGAGCTGTTTGAAATGCAAAAAATAGAAGGAATCGGTGTAATTGCCATAGGATTTTTTCTGAGCAGATGTTTGAGTGGATTCTCCGTAACAGCATTTCCTTGTGCAAAAGATAGTGGATTAGCGGCAACTTTTGCAAATGGAGCAGATAAAAAACGTGCAGGAAAAGTTCTGATAGCAGAGGGAATCCTGGCTATTGCAGTTATGATATGGGTAAGTATTCCACTGGGAATAGCGGCGTTGGTGGCAGCATTGTTGACATTCTGGTGGTATCATCACATGTCTGTGGAAAAGTTTGGCGGAATCACGGGAGATTTGGCAGGATGTTTTTTACAAGTGTGTGAATTAATGATATTGGTTGCTGTAGTAGTGGTGGAAAAACTACTATAAAAAGTGTGCGTAAAAAGAGTTACTCATAGTGAGGAGGGCGAGAAATGATAATCGTTACCGGAGGAGCTTATCAGGGTAAGCTGGCAGTTGCAAAATCCCTATGCAAAAAAGAAAATCCAGTGATTGCAGAGGGAAAAGAGGCGAGTCTGGAAGAGTTGGAACAGGCGGATATTATTGCACAATTTCACTTGTATATCAGGCGTTTGTTGGAAAAAGGAATAGAACCGGAAAAACAAGTGGAGGAATTATGCAAAAAAAATCCTCAAGTTATTTTAGAAATCACCCAGTTAGGATGCGGAGTGGTACCTATGGATGCTTTTGACCGAAACTATCGGGAGCAGGTGGGAAGAATCAGTTGTAAAATAGCAGAATCGGCAGAAGCAGTCTATATGGTGAATTGTGGAATTGCAAAAAGATTAAAATAAAATGAGGTATACAGATGAGAAAATGGAAGGTAATTATTGCAAGGGGGAAGTTAAAGTGCAGTAATTGGAAAAAACGTTTTAATAGTTTTACCGAAAGAAACTGGGACGATACCGGAACGCTTCTTTATTGGGTGGTGTTACTGCTGTTTAGTGTTTCAGTGGGAATAATGTCCGGAAAGTTTATGAAACCTATCGGTGTAGGCATGGTACTAATGAGTGTTGTTACATTTATTGTTAGTGTGCTGATACTGTGGTTTCTAAAAAAGATAGTAAAACTGGCATTACGAAATGGTATTACAGAGTTTTTGACCTGGTTGTTATTATGCTTTCTGTGTATTATGGTTTTTACGGGAGACTCAGAGGCTGCCGGAGAAACGGAAAATACAATATTTGCAGTAGGAATTAGCATCATATTTGCAATGTTTCTAAAAAGTATTTGGGCTGTTTGTGCAAAAAAAGTGCGAACAAAGGCAATTTTTATTATGTTGACAGTAACCGGAATTCCAACTTTAGCGGTGATTGGATTGCTTTGTACAGGAGGATTTTCAGACAATTATATAGAAGAATATCAAAAACTGGCAAGCGTGAAACAGTTATCGGAATCCGAAAGTGCAGATATGCAAAAAGCACTGAAAAACGGAGATTATACGGTAGAGACAATTACTTATGGAACGTCTGAACAGGAAGATATTATGTCAAATGTAACGGACATTAGCTATTATGCGGAGAATGAGGGCATTCAGGGATACTTCAAAGAAAAATATCAGGGATATTCTTTAAAAGAAGTACCTATGGCAGGAATTGTCTGGTATCCGAAAGAAAAGACAGAGTGTCCCACACTTTTTATTATTCATGGAAATCACAATTGGCTGACAGATTCATATCTGGGATATGAGTATCTGGGAACGTATCTTGCATCCCATGGTTATGTGGTTGTGTCGGTAGATGAAAATGCTTGTAACGGATTGTCAGGGGAAAACGATGCCAGAGCAGCTTTGTTATTGGAAAATATGCGACAGTTAAAAAAGTTCAATCAGCAAAAGGATAATCCATTGTATGAAAAAATGGATTATGAGAATCTTGCACTGGCAGGGCATTCCAGAGGTGGCGAAGCGGTAACAGAGGCATATTTATTTAATAGCCTGAGTTATGACCCGGATAATGGAAATCATAGATTTTCATGGGACTTTTCTATTAAATCAATAATTGCCATTGCACCGGTTTGCGGTCAATATCAGCCTGCTGACCGTGAGGTAGAATTAGAAGATGTGAATTATTTGTTGCTTCACGGTGCAAACGATCAGGATGTCAGTACCTTTATGGGAATGGAGCAGTACGAAAACATTCATTTTACAGGAGAAAAGGAATGCATCAAAAGTGCAGTATACATAGCAGGATTAAATCATGGACAGTTTAATTCTTTGTGGGGAAAATATGATTTGGATGAACCGGTGAATCGTATGTTAAATGTGGAAAATTTCCTGCCCCAGCAAGAACAGGAGAACATTGCAAAAATATTTATAAAGACATTTTTGGATAAAACATTAGAAGATAAAACCGATGGATGTACGGGACTTTTAACGAACTGTCAGAAATATCAGGAAATATTGCCGAAAACATTATATGTACAGTCCTATGATACTTCTGATGCAGTTACCTTATGTGATTTTGAAGAAGATGTTCGATTAGAAACAGGAAGTCTGGAAGGCATTCAGATAAAAGCGAGAAATGTAACAAGCTGGAGGGAGGAAGAATTGACATTTTCCTCCGGTGAACTAAGAGAAAATTATGCCATGATATTAAAATGGGAAAAACCAAAGGAAGAAGCGCAAATAGAAATTTCCTTACCCGAGTGGAAGGAAGAAAGTAAAAGTATTCGTTTTGATATTATGAATATGGAAGAAAATGAGAAGGAAAAGGCGCAGGCATTAGAGGTAGAAGTGGTTGTAAAAGATGCAGAAGAAAAGGAAGCCTGTGTAGAAGTATCAAATGACACTACCATTTATCCGGCATTTCCGGTTCGTTTAAATAAGTTGCAATATCTATTGGGAACAGCAGAGTATAAACATCAGTTTCAAACAGTTTCCGTTCCGTTAACAAAGTTTGAAGGCATAGATACGACAAATATTACAGAGATTATCTTGCGTTTTCCAGAGAAAAATGGGAAAATAGCCATTGATAATGTAAAGTTATCTCAATGAGAAAGACAATAGAAAGGCTGAAAATACATGGAGTTATTTAGTTGTACAACGATTGCGTTATTCCTTGGAGTGATTCTTGATTTTATATTGGGAGATCCACATGGATGGTGGCATCCGGTGATTGGAATTGGAAAAATAATTACAAAGACAGAACATATCGTAAGAAGTATTTTTCCAAAGACCAAAAGAGGAGAAAGGATTGGTGGAGGGGTACTTGCCGTTGTAGTAATTGTGGTATCGGTGGCAATTCCGGCAATACTTTTGTATATTGCGTATCATTTGCATTGGGGAGCAGGGATGCTCCTAGAAGCAATCATGTGCTATACCATGTTAGCAGCAAAATCACTAAAGGTAGAAAGTATGAAAGTAGCCAATGCACTGGAGCAGGAAGGATTAGAGGCAGGAAGAAAGGCAGTTTCCATGATAGTGGGACGTGATACACAGCGTTTGGATGAAACCGGAGTTATCAAAGCGGCAGTTGAGACAGTTGCGGAAAACACTTCGGATGGAGTAATAGCGCCATTGATTTTTATGGGAATATTCGGTGCAGTAGGAGGTTTTTTCTACAAATCTATCAATACTATGGATTCTATGATTGGATATAAGAATGAAAAATATCAGTATTTTGGAACTGTGGCAGCCAAGTTAGACGATATTGTAAATTTTATTCCCGCAAGAATCAGCGCAATCATTATGGTTGTATCAGCTTTTTTATGTGGAATGGATGGAAAAGAGGCTTTTCGTATATTTAAAAGAGATCGTTATAACCATGCAAGTCCCAATTCTGCCCAGACAGAATCGGTAATGGCAGGAGCATTGGGCGTACAACTGGCGGGAGATGCCTGGTATTTTGGTGTAAAGCATGAAAAACCCACGATCGGAGATGCAAAACGCCCGGTAGAACTTAGGGATATTCAAAGAAGTAATCGCCTGATGTACACGACAACTGTGTTGACAGTAATAATTATATTGGTAATACATTTATACTTG
>JAAYPT010000044.1 GCA_012519695.1 Clostridiales bacterium
ACACCTTTATCAATAACACCAGCTATCAGGGAAGATTAAAAGAATCTACTCAGTTAGGCGCAGAAATGATTGGTGATAATTCCGTAGATGCAGATGCAGAAATCATTGCACTTGTAGTAAATTCCTTAAAAACAGCAGGATTACAGGAATTTCAAATTGGAATTGGTCATGTTGGATTCTTTAAAGGATTGATAGAAGCTGCAAAATTACCGGAAGAAACGGTATCTGACTTGATTGCATTAATTTCTAATAAAAACTTTTTCGGAGTTGAGGAATTAATTGATTCTCTTGGATTAACAGCAGACTTAAAAGAACTCTTTTCCATGCTTGGCAGTATCAGCATGTCAGAGGATATGTTAAACCGTGCAAAAGAGCTTGCAGTATCTTATCCAACGGTATTAGAAGCCTTGGAACGCTTAGAATTATTACTTCAGGTACTTTCCTGTTATGGTGTAGAAAAGTATGTATCACTGGAACCGGGAATGCTTAGCACTTATCATTATTATACCGGTATTATTTTTGCCGGATATACCTTCGGAAGCGGTGAACCAATCGTAAAAGGTGGAAGATATGACAATCTTCTTCCTTATTTTGGAAAGAATGCACCATCTATTGGTTTTGCCGTAGTAATTGACCAGTTAATGGCTGCATTATCCAGACAAAAAATTGAGATACCAATACAAGAACAACAGATTTTAATTGTTTATAAAGAGTCCCGACATGCAGATGCTATAAAAAAAGCCTTAGCTTTAAGAGAAGACGGCACCGGCGTTTCTCTTGTAAGATGGGAAGAAGGTAAAGTAAAAGAAGACTATGATGCGTATGCAAAACGAATGCATATGCAGGATATTACATATATGGAGTAACAGGAGGGACGAGATGAGATATTTAACATTTGCACTTGGAAAAGGTCGTCTGGCGAACCGTACCTTGGAAACATTTGAAAAAATCGGAATTACCTGTCAGGAAATGAAAGATAAAGATACCAGAAAATTAATTTTTGTCAATGAAGAATTGAAGTTAAAGTTTTTCCTTGCAAAAGGTCCTGACGTACCTACTTATGTAGAATACGGTGCAGCAGACATCGGAATCGTAGGAGAAGATACTATTTTAGAAGAAGCTCGTAATATCTACGAAGTATTGGACTTAGGTTTTGGAAAATGCAAGATGTGTGTATGCGGTCCGAAAGATGCAGAAGAATTATTAAAACACCACGAACTTATTCGTGTGGCAACTAAGTATCCCCGTATTGCAAAGGATTATTTTTACAACAAAAAACATCAGACAGTAGAAATTATCAAATTAAATGGTTCTATTGAATTGGCACCGATTGTTGGGTTATCCGAAGTAATTGTAGATATTGTAGAAACCGGAACTACCTTGCGGGAAAATGGTTTAAGCGTATTAGAAGAAGTATGTCCACTTTCTGCAAGAATGGTAGTAAATCAGGTTAGTATGAAAATGGAAAATGAACGTATTACCAAAATAATCAGAGATTTGAAAGAGGTATTAGCAAAGGAGAATGGCAAATGAGAACATTAAAATTAACAAGTGATACCAAAAAGAATCTGTTAGAAGATTTATTAAAAAGAAGTCCGAATAACTATACACAGTATGAAGCAAGTGTCAATGCAATTATCGAAAAAGTACGAGCAGAAAAAGACGGTGCGGTATTTGCTTACACCAAACAATTCGATGGTGCAGACATCAATGCTTCTAATGTGCGTGTAACAGAAGAAGAAATCAAAGAAGCATATACATTAGTAGATGAAAAGCTGCTCAATGTTATGCGCAAATCATTAGAAAACATTCGTGTTTACCATGAGAAACAAAAACAGTACAGTTGGTTTGACAGCCGCCCAGACGGTGTTATGTTAGGTCAGAAAGTTACAGCCCTTGCCAGTGCAGGGGTATATGTTCCGGGTGGAAAGGCAGCTTATCCTTCCTCCGTATTAATGAACGTAGTTCCTGCAAAAGTAGCCGGAGTAGAAAAAATCGTAATGACAACTCCTTGTAACAAGGAAGGAAAAGTAAACCCTGCTACTTTAGTTGCCGCAACAGAGGCAGGTGTAACTGAAATTTACAAGGTCGGTGGAGCACAGGCAATTGCAGCTCTTGCTTTTGGAACAGAAAGCATTCCAAAGGTAGACAAAATTGTCGGACCTGGAAATATTTATGTTGCTCTTGCAAAAAAAGCAGTATTTGGTCATGTTAGCATTGATTCCATTGCCGGACCAAGTGAAATATTAGTTTTGGCTGATGAAACTTCCAATCCACGTTATGTGGCTGCGGATTTGTTATCTCAGGCAGAACATGATGAACTTGCAAGTGCAATTTTAATTACAACCAGTGAAACTTTAGCAAAAAAAGTATCTGAAGAAGTAGATAAATTTGTGGCAGAACTTTCCAGAAAGGCAATTATTGAAAAATCATTAGAAAACTATGGTTATATCTTAATTGCAGATTCCGAAGAAGAAGCCATTGATACTGCAAACGAAATTGCTTCTGAGCACTTGGAAATCTTAATGAAAAATCCATTTGAAGTTATGATGAAAATCAAGAATGCAGGAGCTATTTTCCTTGGTGAATACGCAAGTGAACCATTAGGTGACTATTTTGCAGGTCCAAATCACATTCTTCCTACCAATGGAACAGCAAAATTCTTCTCACCATTAGGAGTGGATGACTTTATTAAGAAGTCCAGCATTATTTCATACTCCAGAGAAGCATTAGAACCTGTTTACAAAGATATTATGCAATTTGCAACCTCAGAACAGTTGACGGCTCATGCAAATTCGATTAAAGTAAGATTTGAAGACTAAACAGAAATGAGGTGTTGGTATGGCATTTCAAAGAAATGTACAACAAAACCGAAAGACAAAGGAAACGGATATTTCTCTTTCATTAAATATTGATGGGAAGGGAGATACGCAGTTAGATACCGGAATTGGATTTTTTGATCATATGTTAGACGGATTTGCACGTCATGGCTTTTTCGATTTAAAAGTACATGTAAACGGGGATTTAGAAGTAGATACACATCATTCTATTGAAGATACCGGAATTGTGTTAGGAACGGCAATTCGCAAATCACTTGGAGATAAAAGAGGGATTAAGCGTTTCGGCAGTTGCATTTTGCCTATGGATGAAACATTGGTATTATGCGCGGTTGATTTAAGCGGACGGCCATATTTTTCCTTTGAAGGCGAATTTACAACAGACCGTGTAGGATATATGGACACTGAGATGGTACGAGAATTTTTCTATGCCATATCTTATAGTGCAGGAATGAATCTCCATATGAAAATATTAAACGGTACAAACAATCATCATATGATAGAAGCGTTATTTAAGGCTTTTGGAAGAGCTTTGGATGAAGCAACTACCATTGATCCAAGAATTACAGATATTATGTCAACGAAAGGTAGTTTATAGGTGATAGTATGGAACATAAAAATTTGATTGCCACTATGTATTTAAAAAATGGTATGGCAGTAAAAGGTCCTCAGGATTTAGAAAATACAGGCGATTTAAAACAATTAGCAAAACAGTACAATGACAGTGGGGTAGATAAATTATATGTTTTTGATTTATCCAATGATGACAATGAACACGATTTGAATCTTCACACCATTAAAGAGATATGTCGTATTGTGGAAATTCCGGTTTATGGTGGCGGTAACATTAATCGTCTGGAAGATATTAAGAAAATTCTTTATGCCGGATGTAAAGGTGCTATTTTAGATAGCTCAAAGCACGACACTCCGCAGCTTGCAGAAGAAGGAGCGCAACGCTTTGGCAGAGAAAAATTATTAGTTGCCGTAGATACCGTAGATTTATTGTTCAAGCATAAAGAAGACATCGAACGTTATGTACACAAATTAGTTGCATTAGATGAAACAATCATTGATTCACTTACCAATGTAACCGATTTACCTTTTAGTGTCATTACCAACGAATACGATACCGACCATTGGGCAGATATTTTAAAGAAACCTGCTGTTACCGGAATGGGTGGCTCCTATATTAGCAATCCGGAAACAGACGTTATGAAGGTGAAAATGCTTCTTGCCATGAAGGGTGTGGAAACACAGAAATTTGAATCAGCAATTGCATGGTCAGAATTCAAGTTAAATTCTGACGGATTAATTCCTGTTATTGTCCAGGACTACCAAACATCCGAAGTATTAATGCTTGCTTATATGAACGAAGAAGCATTTAATACCACCATTGCAATGGGAAAAATGACATATTATAGCAGAAGCCGTCAGGAACTTTGGACCAAAGGTGTCACTTCCGGTCACTATCAGTATGTGAAATCTCTAACATTAGACTGTGATAAGGATACCATTCTTGCAAAAGTATCACAGGTTGGTGCAGCTTGCCATACCGGTAATCCGACCTGCTTCTTTACGGAACTGATTAAAAAGGAATACTTAAGCAAGAATCCATTAAAAGTATTTGAAGAAGTATATCAGGTAATTGCTGATAGAAAAGAACATCCAAAGGAAGGTTCTTATACCAACTATTTATTTGATAAGGGCATTGATAAAATTTTAAAGAAAGTAGGAGAGGAAGCAACTGAAATTGTAATTGCATCCAAGAATCCGGAACCTGAAGAAATCAAATACGAAATTTCTGATTTCTTATATCATATGATGGTTCTTATGGTAGAAAAAGGCATTACCTGGGAAGAAGTAGTAGAAGAATTAAGTCAGCGATAAACAAAGTGAAATAAGGAGGAGTATATTGTGGAAGAAACTTTTAAAAACCGATTTAATGTTGCTGCATTTTTGATGCCACAATTCTGGTCTATCGGAAATCATGTATGGATAGGATTACTAGCATTTATTCCAATCCTTTATCCTTTTATAGCAATTTATCTTGGACTCTATGGTTCTGAATTGGCATATGAAAGAGGTAGTTATTATAACGAAGATGGTTTTTATGAATATCAAAGAAAATGGACCATTGCCTCTATTGTTTATGCCATAGTATTAGTTTTAATTGGTTATTTTGCGTTTAGAGAACCATTAGGAAATTACATTGCAAATAAGCATAACTTGAATAAGGTTATTTCTACTGGAGAAAAAGCAGAAGAACGATTGACGGAAGAAATAAATGTATTATTAGAGTCAAAGGAAATAAAACAAGTATTGGATGCACATGAATATACTATTGAGCAGGAATTGACTTTTAATGATGATTTAGATAGTTTAGATAATTCAAATTTTAGCACTTATCATTATTTATCTCAAGGACGTATAGAATATGAAAATCCTCGAATTTCCTCAGCCGGTATAGATTATCAGGTTTCCAATACCGAAGGTTTTTCGCTTGTATTTTTTGTTGATGATGAATATGAATTATCCAAAGTTAAGTATGTATATCGAAATGGCGATACTGCTTATGTAACAGACCCATTACTCTCCAAAGAACAAATACAAAAACTATTAAAAGATTAAAACGAAACCATTGAAAGGTACTTGAATTTTTATTTTCAAGTACCTTTTATGCATTTTTTATTTTACGAAAAGTAAACTGTAATAAAAGGTTTTATTTCAAGGAGTTTTATGGATAAATCAATGGAACAAACCGTAGAAGAACGCAGAGCATATGTAAATCAAATCCGTTCTTCTTTTCAGACAGAGCCAAATCATCCCCAGGCACACTATTCTTTATATGGAACACTTGCAGACCAAGACAGTCCTTCTGGTGTTACATCCACATTTGGACTTCGTGCAATCATTGCCATTCTTATTTTTGCCGCATTTGTTTACTGCGACAAAGAACACCTTACCTATCAAGATTATAGTACCAAAGAGGTTTATTCTCAGATTGAATGGAATCCTCTTCCGATTTCCGTAGATTCTCTGGAATTTTAAAAACTTCCTCAGAGTAGTGAGTATGTACATTATTTGTAAAATATGCTATACTAAAATGCAATGTGCAGATTTATCTGTATGATATGAAAAGAAAAAGATAAGGAGCAATTTATGAATCAGCTTGCATTATCCGATGAAATTTTATTGTCGATTGATAAGCCGGCGCGCTATATCGGCAATGAAGTAAATATGATAAGAAAAAATCCCGAAGATGTATCCATACGTTTTGCCATGTGTTTTCCGGATGTATACGAAATAGGAATGTCTCATCTGGGAATACAGATTTTATATGATATGTTCAATAAAAGAGACGATGTCTATTGTGAACGTGTCTATTCTCCATGGCCGGATCTTCATAAAATTATGAAAGAACAGGACATTTCACTTTTTACATTAGAGACACAGTCTCCGGTAAAACAAATGGATTTTCTTGGAATTACCATACAATATGAAATGTGCTATACCAACATTTTGCAAATCTTAGACTTAAGTCATATTCCATTTATGGCAACAGAACGTACAGAAGATGATCCCCTTGTAATTGGTGGAGGACCTTGTACTTATAATCCGGAGCCATTAGCGGACTTTTTTGACTTGTTCTATATCGGAGAAGGCGAAACGCAGTATGATGCTTTATTTGACCTTTATAACACCATGAAAGCACAAGGAAAAAATCGTCAGGAATTTTTACGCGAAGCAGCAAAACTTCCTGGAATTTATGTGCCATCTCTTTATGAGGTGACTTATCAGGAAGATGGCACCATTGCATCTTTCCAGCCAAAATATCCGGATATTCCTACTACAATCCGTAAGGAAATTCAGATGGATGTCACTGACACAACCTATCCTCACAAACCATTAGTTCCATTTATCAAAGCAACCCAGGACCGTGTTGTGTTGGAGATTCAACGTGGTTGTATTCGAGGATGTCGTTTTTGCCAGGCAGGCATGATTTACCGTCCGGTAAGAGAACGTGATGTAAATATGTTAAAAGAGTGCGCCCATGATATGTTGGAAAGCACCGGGCATGAAGAAATTTCCCTAAGTTCCTTAAGCTCCAGTGATTACAGTCAATTGCCGGAATTAATTAACTACTTAATTGACCAAAAAGGAAACGGAGTAAACATTTCTCTGCCTTCCTTGCGTATCGATGCATTTTCACTGGATGTTATGAGTAAAGTACAGGATATCCGAAAAAGCAGCCTGACCTTTGCGCCGGAAGCCGGTTCTCAACGTCTTAGAAACGTCATTAACAAAGGTTTAACAGAAGAGGTTATTTTACATGGTGCAGGTCTTGCATTTGAAGGTGGCTGGCAAAAAGTAAAACTTTACTTTATGCTTGGACTTCCTACCGAAACGGAAGAAGATATGAAGGAAATTCCTCGTCTTGGAGATAAAATTGCAAGACGTTACTATGAAATTCCCAAAGAACAAAGAAACGGAAAATGTCAAATTACCATGAGTACGTCTTTCTTTGTGCCAAAACCATTTACTCCATTCCAGTGGGCACCAATGTGTGAAAAAGACGAGTATCTGCGCCGTGCTAAAATTGTAAATACAGAAATGAAAGAACAGTTAAATCGTAAAAGTTTAAAATATAACTGGCATGAAGCAGATGTTACTGTTTTGGAAGGTGTTCTAGCAAGAGGAGACCGTAAAATCGGACAAGTTCTGTTAAAAGCCTATGAAAAAGGTTGTATTTTTGACTCCTGGAGTGAATTTTTTGACAATGACAAGTGGATGGAGGTCTTTGATGAATGTGGCATATCCATTGCTTTTTACAATTTACGAACCAGAAGTACCGATGAGATTCTTCCATGGGATTTCATTGACTGTGGTGTAACGAAGTCCTTCTTAAAACGTGAATGGGAACGTGCACAGCAAGAAGTGGTAACACCAAACTGCCGCATGCAATGTAACGCCTGTGGCGCAGCTAGATTTGGAGGAGGTGTCTGTCTTGAACATCAGAATTAAATTTAAAAAATATGGTGTAATGAAGTTTATCGGACACCTGGACATAATGCGTTACTTCCAGAAATGTATGCGTAGGGCCCACATTGATATTGCTTATTCCGAAGGATTCAGTCCTCACCAGATTATGTCCTTTGCAGCTCCATTAGGAGTAGGCATTACCAGCGATGGAGAATATTTAGATATTGAAGTAAACAGTACCCTTTCCAGTAAGGAATCCATTGATGCACTGAATCAGGTTATGGTTGATGGTATTTCTATTTTAGAATACAAAAAACTTCCGGATATGGCAAAGACCTCTATGTCTTTAGTTGCTGCCGCAGATTATTTGGTATATATTAAGGATAATTACACCAATCCCTTCACCTTGAAGGAACTTGAAGAACAGATGCATGCTTTTTACCAGCAGCCAGAGATTCTCATTACCAAGAAGACAAAGAAAAGTGAAAGAGTCATTGACTTAAAGCCGTTCATCTATGACATGAAGGCAGTGGAATATAATGGAAAGCCCGCATTTTTCTTAAAAGTATGTACCGGAAGTAGCAGCAACATTAAACCTGAGTTAGTAATAGAAGAATTTTATCGTTTTTGCGAGATTCCGTTTGAACCTTTGGCATTTCAGATTCATCGTCAGGAGGTTTATGTATCTTCTGAAGAGATTCCGGTAAAGGGTGAACATGAACGTGCTGAATATGCTGAAAAACTTTCACTTATGAAGAAAGAGTATGCAGAAAAAGGATTGGAATTCCCGGCATTTTTTACACTGGGTGAGTTAGGGGAAGATATTTTATAGTGATGGATCAAAAAGTACTAATTACCAAATTAAATTACAACCAAACTACTTATATTACCACAGCACTTTATTCCGGAAAGCAGTTATTAGAAGTATACTTAGAGCCAGTGGAACAGAAGAGTATTTTAAATAATATTTACGTTGGACGCGTAAAAGACATTGTAAAAAATCTCAATGCTGCCTTTATCGAAATTGCACCGGGCAAACCTTGTTATTATTCATTAGAGGACTGTCATAATCCTATTTATGTGAAAAAAATAAACAGTCCGCGAATGGTACAAGGAGATGAAGTTGTTGTTCAGGTGGTAAAAGAAAATATAAAAACAAAGCCCCCAAAGTTAAGCACCAACCTTACTTTTGCAGGTAACTATTTAGTTCTTACAACCGAAAATACAACCATAGGTATTTCAAAAAAACTTCCGCAAGAAGAGAGAGAACGTTTAAAAGGACTATTAGAACCATATCGAAACCCTGATTTTGGCATTGTAGTGAGAACAAATGCCGCACAGGCAACGGAAACAGAAATTCTTACAGAATATAACAATTTAAGGCAAGAATATGAACAGTTAGTACAAAATGCTGTACATCGTACCTGTTTTTCATGCTTAAAAGAAAGTCCACCCGAATTTCTTTCCCTGCTAAGAGATGTACACCAGCACGAACTTCTGGAAATCATTACGGATGACACAGAACTTTATGCACAAATAGAAAAAGCAGGATTTCCCGTGAAATTATATGAAGATACCATGATTTCTTTAAGTAAACTTTATAGCCTTGAAGTAAAGTTAAAGGAGGCATTACAGGAACGTGTATGGTTAAAATCCGGTGGCTACTTAATTATCCAACCTACCGAAGCCTTAACTGTAATTGATGTAAACTCCGGAAAAAGTATCGCCAAAAAGAATGTACAGGAACATTATCTTAACATTAACCTAGAAGCGGCAAAAGAGATTGCGCATCAATTACGTCTTCGTAATATTTCAGGAATTATTGTGGTGGATTTTATTGATATGAAAGAGCAAAAAGCAAAGGATACCCTGATGTATCAATTAAGACAATTGGTAAAGACCGACAGTGTTCCGGTGCAGGTAGTAGATATGACACGATTAAACCTAGTAGAATTAACCCGAAAAAAAGTACGAAAATCTCTTGCAGAACAAATTTCCTAACCCAAAAGAAAGGGGAAACTACATGAAAAATATATCAAACTGTGATACCTGTGCAAACTATGTATATGATGAAGATTACGAATACTATGTTTGTATGGTAAATCTGGATGAAGATGAAATGGTGCAGTTCATGACAAATTCCCATTGGGAATGTCCTTATTATCAATGCGATGATGAATATAAGGTGGTTCGGCATCAAATGTAAGAAAATATAAGAAATTTATGCCAAACCCCTTGACGCATGAAAATACACATGCTATTATATACAAGTATGCCGCACAGTGAGGTTTTATAAGTCTGCATTTTTTGATACAGCACCGTAACTGGCGAGTAATGATAAATAGGAGGTGCCATATGTACGCAATTATAGCAACAGGTGGTAAGCAGTACAAAGTATCCGAAGGCGATATCATTACCATTGAAAAGCTTGGTGTTGAAGCTGGTGAAAAAGTTACTTTTGATAACGTATTAGCAGTAAGCGACGGTTCTTTAAAGGTTGGAGCTGACGCAGCTAAGGCTACTGTTGATGCTTCTGTAGTAGAAAACGGCAGAGGTAAGAAAGTTATCGTTTACAAGTACAAGAGAAAAACCGGTTATCACAAGAAGAACGGTCACAGACAGTCCTTCACCAAAGTGAAAATCGAAAAGATTAATGGCTAATCGATAGGAATTGTTATGATTTATATAACGATTTATAAAAACCAGAAGCATGAATATACTGCATTTAATTGTATTGGACACGCCGAGTACGGAGAAGCAGGAGAGGACATTGTCTGTGCTGCTGTTTCTGTATTAGTTATAAATACAATTAATTCCATAGAAGAGCTTGTTTCGGATGATTTTGATATTGCAACAGAAGAAGAAAGCGGTCTGATTGATTTTTCTTTAAAGGAAGATTATTCAAAGGAAGCAGTGTTGTTAATTCGCTCCATGGTTTTAGGCTTACAAGGAATACAAAATAACTACGGAAATGAATATATTACGCTTATATTCAAGGAGGTGTAAGACATGTTGAATTTGAACCTTCAATTTTTCGCTCATAAAAAGGGAGTTGGTTCTACTAAGAACGGTAGAGATTCCGAATCCAAGAGATTAGGTGCGAAAAGAGCTGATGGACAGTTTGTAAAGGCTGGAAATATTTTATACAGACAGCGTGGAACCAAGATTCACCCAGGTGTGAATGTTGGAATCGGTGGAGATGATACATTATTCGCTAAGGTTGACGGTGTTCTGAGATTTGAAAGAAAAGGAAGAGATAAGAAACAGGCTTCCGTATATCCAGTAGCAAGCAACGAATAAGAAAGACTGATAGACTCGACTGCAACAGCCGGGTCTATTCTTTTAATAAGTAACCGGCTAATAAGCGTATTTTACCAACATACATTCATATTTGAAATTGAGGTGGAAAACAATGTTTGCAGATAGTGCAAAAATTATTATAAAATCAGGAAACGGTGGAAATGGTCATATTTCCTTCCGTCGCGAAAAATATGTTCCAAATGGCGGGCCGGATGGCGGCGATGGCGGAAAAGGCGGCGATTTAATTTTTCAGGTAGATGATGGATTAAACACACTAACTGATTTTCGTCACAGACGTAAATATGCTGCTCAAAACGGTGAAGAAGGCGGCAAGCGTAACTGCCACGGAAAAAACGGCGAAGACTTAGTTGTAAAGGTTCCGGCAGGAACCATTATTCGCGAAGCGGCTACTGACAAAGTAATCGCAGATATGTCCGGAGATAATACCAGACAAATTATTTTAAAAGGTGGTAGAGGCGGTTTAGGTAACCAGCATTATGCTACTTCCACTATGCAGGCACCAAAGTATGCTCAGCCGGGACAACCTGGTATTGAGTTAGAAGTTCGCCTGGAATTAAAGGTAATTGCTGATGTAGGATTGGTGGGATTTCCAAATGTTGGTAAATCCACTTTATTATCTCGTGTAACTAATGCACGTCCGAAGATTGCAAATTACCATTTCACCACATTAAATCCAAACCTTGGTGTAGTAGATTTAGAAGGCACTGGTGGATTTGTCATTGCAGACATTCCGGGATTGATTGAAGGTGCATCCGAAGGAGTCGGACTGGGACATTCCTTTTTAAAACATATTGAACGTACAAAAGTTATGATTCATATGGTAGATGCTGCATCTGTAGAAGGAAGAGATCCAATCGCAGATATTTATGCAATCAATAACGAATTAAAGGCTTATAATCCAGAATTGATGAACAAGCCCCAGGTAATCGCCGCAAATAAAATTGATGCTATTTATAACGAGGAAGAAAGTGCTTTGCCTGCATTAAAGGCTGAATTTGAGCCAAAGGGCATCAAAGTTTATCCAATTTCCGCAGTTAGTGGAGAAGGGGTAAAAGAGCTTTTATATCATGTAAATGAATTATTATCCGGATTGGATGATGCCCCTGTAGTATACGAACAGGAATATTTCCCGGAGGCATCCTTATTCCAAGACGAAGCATACACAGTGGAATATAACGAAGAAGACAATGTTTATGTGGTAGAAGGTCCTAAAATCGAGAAAATGCTTGGTTATACCAACATTGATTCTGAAAAGGGATTTTTATTCTTCCAGAAGTTTTTACGTCAGCAAGGTATCTTGGATGACCTGGAAAACGCGGGCATTTCAGAAGGTGATACTGTCCGTATGTATGGATTAGAATTTGATTATTATAAATAAAAACTATTTAGAAAGGAACTAGAAATGGAAATAACAAGTAAACAACGTGCTTATCTGAAAAGCCTTGCCAGCAACTTAACACCAATCTTTCAGGTGGGAAAGGCCAGTATTTCCCCTGAAATGGCAACAGGTATTGATGAAGCATTAGAAAAACGAGAACTTATTAAAATCTCTGTATTAAAGAATTGTTTCGATGAGCCAAAGGAAATTGCACAAACCTTAGCAGAACGTACTCATTCACAAGTAGTACAGGTAATTGGTAAAAAAATTGTTTTATACCGTCCTGCAAAAAAGGATGCAAAAATTCAGTTACCACGCTAATAACTAAGAAAAGAGACGTTAAAATGGACAAGGTGATAGAAAATAACAATTCCATACAAAAGATTGGAATTATGGGCGGTACCTTTAATCCCATTCATAACGGACATTTGTTAATTGCGGACTATGCCAGGGAAGAATACAATCTATCGCAAGTTTTATTTCTTCCCACCGGACATTCTCCACATAAATTAAAGCAACAGATTACTCCTGCATCCCAGCGTTGTGACATGATAACTCTGGCAATTCAGGATAATCCATTTTTCGCACTGGAACTTATGGAGGTGGAAGAGGAGCGTATTAGTTACACCTACCTGACGCTTCCAAAGCTCAAGGAGAAGTATGGCAACGCTGAATTATACTTTATTCTTGGGGCTGATTCCTTATTTGACATAGAATACTGGAAAGAACCCGGGAAAATTTTAACCTCTTGCAACGTATTGGCGGCTTATCGCGAAGATAAGCGTGAATTGGATTTTATGAAACAAATTTCGTATTTGAACGAAAAGTATCATGCACATATTTATCCTCTTCACATGCCTTGTTTTGATGTATCATCCAGCAACATTCGCTCTCGTGTTAACCACAATTTGAGTATTCGCTATCTTGTTCCGAAAGAAGTAGCGGACTATATCTACACAAACAAATTGTATCAGGAATCTTAGGGAAAGAAGGATACTATGAAACGCAAAGAAATTGAAAAACAATTAAAAAAAGAGTTGGATAAGGAGCGTTTTACCCATACCATGGGTGTTATGTACACCGCAGCCGCTCTTGCTATGGCACATGGTGCAGATATGGATCAGGCTTTATATGCCGGATTATTACACGATTGTGCAAAATGCATCCCCAATGAAGAAAAACTTTCCTTATGTGAAAAATATCAGATTTCTATTTCCGACGCAGAACGGAAAAGTCCATCTCTTTTGCATGCCAAACTTGGTGCATATTTTGCCAAAAGCATATACGGAATAGAAGATGAGGTAATTCTTCATGCAATTAAAGTGCATACCACTGGTGAACCGGGAATGAACCTTTTGGATAAAATTATTTATATAGCAGATTATATCGAACCTAATAGAGATCAGGCACCGAATTTAACTGCCATTCGTAAATTAGCGTTCCAGGATTTGGATAAAACTATGGAAAAAATTTTAAGTGATACGCTTCAGTACTTAACGGAAAAAGGTGGAGAAATAGACCCTTTAACCAATGAAACATATCAATATTTCCATAACAGTATTTCTCACAATTAACTTTGAATCTATTACAGAAAAGGAGACTATAAACAATGAGTAATTCACGCGAAATGGTAAAAATAGCTTGCCACGCATTAAGCGAAAAAAAAGCTGAAGATATTAAAATTATTGATATTGGTGAAATTTCCCCTATCGCAGATTATTTTGTCATTGCAAGTGGTTCAAATGCCAATCAGCTTCAGGCTATGGTAGATACCGTAGACGAAGAATTGACAAAAGCAGGATATACTGCAAAACAAGTAGAAGGAAATCGTAATTCCAGTTGGATTTTAATGGATTACAACGATATTGTTGTTCATGTATTTTCCAAAGAAGATCGTCTTTTCTATGACTTAGAACGTATCTGGACAGACGGAAAAAAAGTAGATTTAGAAGATTTATAAAATTATAAAAATTTACTATGCTATAATAAGAAACCGCTTTATCTATTATTTTAAAAGATAGAGCGGTTTCTTTGTTGCTTTTATATAATCAAACTTATACCTTTATGTAAAACATTATGTAAAACAATTACTTATTTAAAGACACGAAATACACCGAATACTTTTCCTAAAATACTACATTCCTGAACAATAATTGGATCCATATTATCATTTTCCGGTTGTAAACGATAGTAACCATCTTCCTTGTAAAATGTCTTTACAGTAGCAGAATCATCCACCAATGCAACGACCATGTCACCGTTCTGTGCTGTGTTCTGACACTGGACTAATATACTGTCACCATCGAATATTCCTGCATTTATCATGCTTTCGCCCTTTACCTTCAACATAAAAGTCTCTACATTGGGCATCATATCTGCCGGAATTGGAAAATAAGATTCGATATTCTCTACCGCAAGCAATGGCTCACCTGCAGCAACCCTTCCAATAAGGGGAACATTAACCACTTCACGACGTACCAAATTAAAATTATCATCAATAATTTCAATTGCTCTAGGCTTGGTAGGGTCACGACGTATATAACCATTCTTCTCAAGGGTCTCTAAGTGTGAGTGGACAGAAGAGGTGGACTTTAAATGAACAGCCTCACAAATATCTCTTACCGCTGGTGGATAGCCCTTATTCAAAATCTCGCTCTTAATGTATTCTAAAATTTCTCGCTGTTTATCACTAATCTTGCCGTATGACATATACTCATACCTCCTAATATTATTCCAAATCTACGCATATAATCACGAAAATTTATTTCTTTTATCATAACATACCTTATATTAAAATGCAAACACATATTCCGAAAATTTGTTCGCTTTTTATGTTGACAAACATTTGTTCGTGTGCTATGATTTAAGCATAAACAAATGTTCGCAACAGGTGTTCGACAGAATATAATATAAATACAATACTTAATACCCATAATTTGGAATGAAGGAGGAACTATTATGAATTACAAAGAACAAAACGTTTTATTACAGCAAAGAGGGGCTGCTGTACATCGCAATCTACTTTTAGCATTAATTACATCCATTATTATTATTTTATGTGCCTTGATTGGCAGTAATATTGCAGCTTCCAGTCATAGCAAAGCAGCTCAGAATGCATCTACAAAATATTATACCAGTATCGAAATTGAAAAGGGTGACACTCTCTGGAGTATTGCTGAAACCTATATCACACCTGAATATCCAAATACACAGGCGTATGTAGAAGAGATTAAAGAAATTAATAATCTTGGTGATGATAATATTCATTCAGGTCAATATCTTATGATTCCATACTTCTCAAGTGAGAATAAATAATATTGCTTTTTACTTATTTATCTTAATATAACTCTTGCCTACTGATTATGTTTTTACATATTTTTCAGTAGGCTTTTTACTTGTCTTTTTAGGGATTTCATTTTATAATAAGAAAGATGTACTTACAAATAGGAGAAAATATATGCTTAGATTTTTATATGTTATTTTTATGAATTTGTTTCGTGCTCCTTATATGATTCCTAAGATGCGTTATCAGGCAAACCATCCGGAAAAGTATTCTGAGCAAAAACGTTATGCATTAGTTCAGCATGCAATTACTCTTATGAAGAGAAGCGGGCGTATTCATACAAAAGCTTATGGAGAAGAAAACCTTCCAAAAGATGGGGGGTACATCATGTATCCAAATCATCAGGGAAAATACGATGCTCTTGGTATTATGATTACACATAAGAATCCATGCTCCTTTGTTATGGATAAAGTAAAATCCCATATGATTTTAACCAGTGAAATTGTAGATTTAGTCCAGGGAAAACGCTTAGATCGTAAAGATGTGCGCAAAGCTCTTCCGGTCTTAAATGAAGTAACGGAAGAAGTAAAACATGGAAGAAAATATATTATTTTCCCAGAAGGTGACTATGTATTTAACAATCATAACCGTTTATCGAGCTTTAAAGCAGGTAGCTTTAAGTGTGCACTCCGATCCAAGGTACCAATTGTCCCGGTAGCTCTCATTGACTCATACCGAGTATTTAATAGCTTTTCCTTTGGTAAGGTGACTACTCAGGTACACTACTTAAAACCACTGTTATATGAAGAATATAAGAATTTAAAAACAGTAGAAATTGCAAAAATTGTGCAGGAACGCATTGAACAAGTGATAGAAGAGTACAGCTTTATGCCTTGCTAACTTTATCACTTTGATAATCAGGTAATGTCCTTTCAATTGCCGTGAACATTCTTTCTTTACATCCGGGATGTTCACGGTTTAATTGTCTTAAACGTTCTTTTACATATTCACGCTTTGTGTATCCATCTGCCGGACAAGGATTTTTCAACACAGGTAATTCATACTTATGCATAAAACCAATTACATCTGCTTCTAAGACATACATCATTGGACGAATCACGGTTAAATCCATATCTTCCAAATAAGTTTTAGGAGAAAAAGTATGAAAACGTCCTTCAAAAATCAATGACATTAACATAGTTTCTACAATATCATCCTTGTGATGTGCATATGCAATTTTATTAACTCCAAGTTTCTTAACTGCTTGGTTTAAGGCACCTTTTCGCATTTTTGCACACAAGGAACATGGATGTTTTTCCTTTCGTTCCTGAAAAACAATTTTGGCAATTTCTGTTGAAACCACTTCGTATGGTACATTTAGTTCTTCACATAACTTTGCAATTTTGCTGGTATCAAATTCCGGAAATCCTAAATCTACAGTAATTGCTACAAGCTCAAATTTCTTAGGATAAAAATGCTGCAATCCTTGTAGTGCATAGAGCAGTGTAAGGGAATCTTTCCCACCAGATATACCAACCGCAATTTTATCTCCTTCCTCAATCATTTCGTAGGTATCGATTGCCTGACGTGTATAGCTTAATAACCTTTGTAATTTCATATATCCTCCGCATTAGTTTACATAATATATTTATGTTAATCAATCTAAAAATGTCATTTTCTAAAGTATTTATTATAGTATAAGTTTATGTTATAATCAATCTTTGAAGGAATATTTATATTTTTAAATAGACAAATACGAGAAAGGATTATTATATATGAAATTTGTAATACAACGTGTCACCCAAGCCTCTGTAACTGTAAATCAAAAGGTAATTGGTTCTATTAAACAGGGATTTTTGGTACTAATTGGAATCGGTGAAGATGATACAACCGAAATTGCCGATAAATTAGTTAAAAAACTTATGGGATTGCGTATTTTTGAAGACGAAAACGGAAAAACAAACCTTTCCTTAAAAGATATTCAGGGAGAATTGTTATTGGTTTCACAATTTACTCTATATGCCGATTGTAAAAAAGGAAATCGACCATCTTTTATAAAAGCCGGTAATCCGGAATTGGCAAATCAATTATATGAATATATTATTGAAGCATGTAAAAAGGAATTTCCGGTAGTACAAACTGGAGAATTTGGTGCGGACATGAAGGTTTCTTTATTAAACGACGGACCATTTACGGTTATTTTAGATTCTGCGGAAATCTGTTAAAACCTAACGTACACCTGAAATATAAGGTATTTATTTAAAATTCACCCTATCAGTTCGTAAAATCAACATTTCGCGAACTGATAATTGTTAGCACTATTACATACAAGGAGTTTTTCTCATGGAATACACAGAAAAAATCAATTTGGAAAATAAGAAAAAACTACAAGAACTGTTAAAAGAACTGCCAAAGTTTTGCAGTGATTTTTTTCGTTACCTGGATACCAGAAACACATCTTCCAGAACCAGACTTTCTTACGGATATGATATTCGCATCTTTTTTGAATTTATTCAGGAAAATAATCCGGTGTATAAGAAAATGTCTATGCATGACATACCAATCAGCGTTTTGGATGAGATGACCCCCATTGATATTGAAGAATATCTTTCTTATTTATCTTATTACGAAAAAAGTGATGGGCAGACTGTAACAAATGGTGAAAAAGGAAAGTCCCGAAAACTTTCTGCTATCCGCACCATGTATAACTACTATTTCAAAAAGGAATTCATTAAGACAAATGCTCCATCCATGATTGATACACCAAAAAAACACAAAGAAAATATTATCCGTTTGGACAAGGATGAGGTGGCTGACTTGATTACTACGGTACAAAATGGTGAGAATTTAACTGCCCGCCAGCTTGCTGCACATCAAAAGACAAAATATCGTGATATTGCTATTTTAACACTCCTGCTGGGTACCGGAATCCGTGTTTCTGAGTGTGTCGGTTTAGATGTGGCTGATGTAAGCTTTAAAAATAACTGCATGCGTGTTGTACGAAAAGGTGGAAATGAATCTACCATTTATTTTGGTGATGAAGTTGCAGATGCTCTTTTGGACTATTTAGAATTAGAGCGTGAGGGCTTGGTACAAAAAGCAACACCTGAACACGAAAACGCATTGTTTTTATCCTTAAAATACAGCCGTCTTACTACTCGTTCCGTAGAAAAACTGGTTAAAAAATATACCGGTGCAGCAAATATTAATAAAAAAATTACTCCTCATAAACTGAGGAGCACTTATGGTACCAATCTCTACAAAGAAACCGGTGATATTTACTTAGTTGCCGATGCACTGGGACACAAAAGTGTGGAAACTACCCGGCAGCACTACGCTGCCATCGATGATGACCGACGTCGCTTAGCCGGTAAGTTTTCCGGAAGTATCTTCCATGAAGATGAATAAAAAATTAAATAACCGCATATTTTTCCAAAGTTGCTGCAATTCCATCCTCGTTATTTGACAAGGTAACATCATTTGCAATATTCTTTAATTCCTCACAAGCATTGCCCATAGCAACGCCAAGGCCTGCATATTCCACTATCGACATATCGTTTTGAGCATCTCCAAATGCAATTACTTCTGACTGAGCAATTCCTAATTCCTTGCAAACCATATCCAATGAAGCGGCTTTGGTAATACCCTTTAAATTACACTCTAAATAAAATGGTGCCGACATAACAAAGGCAAATTCTTTTTGAAATGGCTCTGTCATTTTCTCCATATGTTCTAACAAAACTTCATTTGGCGCCGCAGTCAATATTTTTACCGGATTGAAATTTAAAAATTCAGAAAGTAATCCCACTTCTACTATCTCTAATCCATTGATACTGCTCTCGTAATCTGCCTTATATCCGTCTTTTTTAGGCACATAGAGGAATTTTCCGTTCATCACCATAGGAGAAACCGGAAACTGCTCTAAATGTCTTAAAACAGCCTTTGCGCGTTCCTGTGAAATTGCTTTTTCATACAATACTTTTCCATTTTGAGCATCTAATACTTTTCCACCATTATATGCCAACAAAACTCCATGATGGGTATCCATCTCCAATTCCTGCTTTAAAAGGTCTAATCCAGCAACCGGACGCCCGGAAGCAAGCACTAGAATAATTCCACGTTCCTGTGCCTTTTTCAGGGCGTCCAATGTTTTTGGAGTTATCTTCTTTTCATCATTTGTCAGTGTTCCGTCAATATCTAGAACAATCATCTTATAACTCATATATATTTTCTATCCTTTATTCATTTTTTTCAATTCCATGTATTTTAGAATCATTTCTACACAACCATCAGTTCCAAGCTTTCCACTGTCCATGCAAAGATCATAGCTTCTGGAATCTCCCCATTTCTTACTGGAGTAATAATTGTAATAGCTTGCACGCTTTTTATCTGTCTTTCGAATCATATCTCTTGCTTTTTCTTTGGTAAGCTTAAAAGTATCCATAACATGATTGATTCTAAAATCCATATCTGCATGCACAAATACGCTTAAGCAGTTTGGATGCTCAGCCAATGCATAATCTGCACAACGTCCTACAATAATACAGGATTCTTTTTCTGCAAGTTTTTTAATGGTATCAAACTGTGCTAAAAATACCTTATGGTTTAAAGGCATATCCAAAAACGGTGCTGATGTGTAGCCACTAACAGAATATGTATCCATAACTAAGGAATATAAAAAGCTGTTAGTTGGTTTTTCGTCATGATTTTCAAAAATCTCCTCACACAGCCCACTATCCTTTGCCGCCATTGCAAGCAGTTCCTTATCATAATATTTCACATTCAATTTTTCAGAAAGTGCTCGAGCCAAATCCATACCGCCACTTCCAAATTCTCTACCGATTGTAATTACAAAGTTGTCCATAGAAATACCACCTTTCTGCTTTACTTGTCTTTATTATAATACATTTTTCTCAAAATGTATATACGATTCAGCTAATTTACAGCTTCCCTTTTAATAACTTTTGGAAATATTCCGGTAAGGGGGCTTCGACTTCCAAATATGCTCCGGTGGAAGGATGAATAAAGCCTATGACCATAGCATGTAACGTCTGTCCTTGCAAATGATAAGGATTCTTACCACTTCCATATAATGTATCCCCAAGCAAAGGATGACCGATACTTGCCATATGAACACGAATTTGATGTGTTCTTCCTGTTTCCAGTTCAAACTCCATATAAGTATGAGTGTTAAACCGCTCTAATACCTTATAATGTGTTATTGCCGGCTTTCCGTTTTTCTCATTAATTGCCATCTTTTTACGTTCAACCGGATGTCTTCCTATGGCTCCTTCGATTCTTCCGGTGTCTTCTTTTACCACACCGTTTACAATCCCGCGATATCTTCTTGTAACGGAATGTTCCTTAATCTGCTGAGCAATCTTCACATGTGCATTATCATTTTTACATACAATTAATGCTCCCGTTGTGTCCATATCAATCCTGTGCACAATTCCCGGCCGGATTGCTCCGTTGATTCCGGAAAGACTATCCTTGCAATGATACATAACAGCATTTACCAACGTTCCGGTGTAATGTCCCGCAGATGGATGCACCACCATTCCTTTTGGCTTATTTACGACCAAAACATCCTCATCTTCATATAAGATATCCAGTGGAATATCTTCCGGCACAATTTCAATTTCCTGCGCCTTTGGAATTGTAACACTTACTGTATCTTCTGCACTAATGCGATAGTTTGCCTTTTGCGCTTTCCCATTTACCAATACAAGATTTTCTTTTATGATTTTCTGAAAAAAGGAACGAGACTGATTCTCATAAATCAATGCCAGATATTTATCCAAACGTTCCCCTTCTTGTTCAAAGCTTACTTCAAATTCTTGGGATATTTCATTATTTTGCTTCGTTTCCTGCATCTTTTTTCTTCTTTGAAGGCAATAATACCTCCATATCCTCTTCTTTATAATAGAAAATAAACAACAGCAACAGTACTACTACGCTGCAACTTACATATATATCAGCTACATTGAAAATCGGAAAATTAATCAATTCAAAATAGAAAAAATCAATTACATAATCTAAACGAATACGATCAATCAAATTTCCAAAGGCACCTGCCATAAGGAATGTAATGATTATCCGAATCCAAAGATATCGTTTGGACATAGGACAATGCCAATAAATGTAAGCCATAACCGCTACTAAAAACATTGTAATCATCACAAATATTACTTTACCGCCCTGAAACATTCCAAATGCTGCTCCACGGTTTTCTAAATACTGTAACTGAAATACATTTTTAATAATAGATATGGAATTTCCGTCTTTCAGATTTGTTACTGCCAAATATTTTGTAAACTGGTCTAATACGACCAAAAGTATTGTTATTATTACACCAAGTATACAGCTTGTTTTTTTATTTTTTATCATGTTATGCTCCTGTGACATAGGTAATTCCGGCAAGAATTTCTGCATCCGTCAATTCTTTGGTAATCACCGCATTTCCAATTTCTTTTAATACAATGAATTTGACTTTTCCCGACTCCATTTTTTTGTCTAACTTGGTAGTAGCCAAAATTTCTTCCGGTGTATGGGAAAAGTTTTCAATCCGAACCGGAAGATCGTAACTTTTTATCGTTTCTTCTATCATATTAAGCTGTTCCTCGGTGATATATCCCAATTTCATAGAAATATAACCCGCACCTGCCATTCCAAGTGCCACACATTCTCCGTGATATAAGGAAAAACCGGACAATTTTTCAATTGCGTGACCCAAAGTGTGTCCAAAGTTCAAAAGTGCTCGCTCTCCCTGTTCCTTCGGATCGTTTTCTACTACTTTTCGTTTAATCTCGCAACTTCCGTATACAAGTTTCTCCAATGCTTCCATATCAAGTTCTTGAATTTTTGCACTATTTTCTACAATATAAGAAAAATAGGCTTCTTCCTTTATCAAACCATGTTTAATAATTTCACCCATTCCAGATGCAATCTGACGTTTTGGTAATGTTTTTAATACAGAAAGATTCATATATACTAATTTCGGCATATAAAATGCGCCTACCATGTTCTTATACTGCATAAAATCTACCCCTGTTTTTCCGCCAATACTGCTATCTACCTGTGCCAAAAGTGTGGTCGGTACCTGAATAAAGTCAATTCCACGCAAATATGTAGCTGCGGTGAACCCTGTCAAGTCTCCAACCACGCCACCACCGAGTGCTACTAACAGGTCTTTTCTGTCAAAAGAATTTAAAATCAGATGTTCATATACTTTTCCTACTGTATCCGTATTTTTGCTGGCTTCTCCCGCTTCGAAGGTATAGGAGACACACTTTGAAAACATCGGTTCTAATAATGCCTGAATCTCTTCTAAATATAATTTTCCTACGTTAGAATCTGTAACAATACAAACCTTGCGATTCTCATAGCCTAATGCCTTTAATTTTTCCGGTAATTCCTGAAAGCTTTGCTGAAGTTCAATATCATAGCAAGGCTTCTGTTCATAATTTACAGTTATTTTTCTTCCCATTGCTTCTCCTCTATTTAAATATATTTTTCATATTGTATTTTTAATCGTCCTTTTCTTGTCTCTCCTGAAGTTCCCTGAAACAAAAAACGCCCTATTGAACGAACGGAAATCACTTCTTCCTTTTTACATTCGTAAGTAGTATTTAAAATTTCTTTGCTATTTACAAATACTTTTCCACTCCGAATCCACTCATTTGCCTGAGAGCGCGATACTTTGCAAATGCAGGCAATTACGCTGTCTAAGCGATTAGAAGTAATGATACCCTCACAAACCTCTGTTTTAGGCACAATATTTACCTCAGAAGCAGATGTTTTTTCTAATTGTACAGATGTATGCTTAATACGGGTAAGTTCCTCTTGGATATAATTTGCAATTTTTTCCTGACAAAAGACATAAATCACATTATCTTCTACCAGAATATCCCCTAACATACTTCGTTCAATTCCTAAATTCATTAAACTTCCCAACACATCACGATGTGTCAATTCATCTGCAAACTTTCGATTGAGGGGAGTAATTTTCAAGCAGGAAATCGGATAATCCCAGGTATAACAAAGAGCATCAGGTAGAAATGCTATCATCTGACGCTCACTGTTTAAAAAACCACCATACATTTCAAAGCCACAATACAGCTCTGAAACATTTTCCTTAAAAATGTTCTGTTCATTTAAATTTAAAAAATCACTAAATAAAACAATATCCTTTTGCTGTGCCTGTCTGGACAAGTCTATAAAACGTTTCCCTAACAAAGTCTCGTCTCTGGTCATTTTCTCATTCCTTATAAATCTGTCTGAATTGGAGGCACATCAAATGCATCCATAATATTCGCAAAATCTCCAGAAATATCTACGTTTGGAGGTGTTATTATGAATATGTAATTAGAAATCTTTTGTAAATTACCACTGATTGCGAAACAGGAACCTGACGTAAAATCAATAATACGCTGAGCAATTTCTACGTCTAATCCCTCTACATTCAGCACCACAGTTCTGTTCAGTAATAATGTTTCTGTAATTTCACGCGCATCCTCTACTGAGGTTGGCTTAATTACGCATACTTCCATATTCGTTCCCTGCCTTTTAGATGACCGCATCGGTGTAATCTTTGGAGTTGTTTTCACCGCTTTTGGTTTCTTTTCTTCACATTGAAAATCATCTTCTGGTTCTTTATCTTTTAAAAATCCCTTTTTCTTTGGTGCTTCTTCTTCATATTCATCGTCATCGTAATAATCTTCGTTATAGAAATCGTCATCATCCTCCGGATTCAATCTCATAACATTTAAAAATTTATCAAGCATTCCCATGATAATTCTCCTCGTAACTTTTTCGTACTTTATATATTATAATTTCTTTCGCCAAAAATCCCTGTCCCAACACGAACCATGGTAGCACCTTCTTCCACTGCCACCATATAGTCTCCTGTCATTCCCATAGACAGAATCTCCATAGATACATTATCAATGTTTTTCTTCATTATGTCAACAGATAATTCTTTGATTTGTTTAAAATATTTTCGATTATCTTCCGGATTTTCTACGAAAGGTGCAATTGTCATAAGTCCTTTCACATGAATATGCGGCAATTTTGAAATTTCTTCCACTAAAGAAATAGCTTCTTCTCTGCTGGTTCCGAACTTGCTTTCTTCATGGGCAATATTTACTTCTACTAAAATATCTACTTCCACTTTCTTCTTTTCCGCCTGTGAACTGATTTCTTCTGCTAAGCGTAAAGAATCTACGGAATGTATCAGGCAAACCTTATCTACAATGTACTTTACTTTGTTACGTTGTAAGTGCCCGATCATGTGCCAGCGAATATCCTGTGGCAGCACCGGATATTTGTCCATAATCTCCTGTACCTTATTTTCTCCAAAATCTCTGCTACCTGCGTCATATGCTTCTTGTAACATAGGAACCGGTTTTGTCTTGCTGACAGCAATCAATGTAACCTCGCTTACATCCCGTCCCGCCTTTTCGCAGGCTTTCTTTATATTTTTCCGTACGTTTTCTAAGTTTTCTTTTAACATAATGTCCTCCTTATTGCACTATCTGATTTTCCTTAATTGCAGAGGCATCTAAGGCTATATGATCATAAAGTGATAATCCATAGCTTGTCCCTGTATTGATAATGGTGTACTCTTCATTTTGATATAATATTTCTACTTTTCGAAATACAGCATAACCTTTGTTAATATTGTAAGCCCCTTGAAGCTTTGCTGTACTTTCCAAAGTCATTGTCTCACTGGAATCCGGCTTATTAATAATATCGCCTTTCTTTAAATCACTACCATCTATATAATAAGAATCTTCTGTTTCCTGGAATACGGTTACATCTGTAAATTCCATTGCTTTTTTACCGTCTTTTGAAACATTTTGTCTTAAAACACCATTTCCATCAGAATCGCCACCTTTTGTTACATAATCCTTTGGTACAACGAAAAATGATTTTTCCGTTAGTGCTGTATTTGGAATCTTAAGTCCGTTGGTGTCAGAAACTAACAACTTCACATCTACATATCGGTCAGAGGCATAACGAATCATGGAATTTTGAAAGGTCAAATCCAAATAATAAGCTCCATCACGATTTATAATATTAGAACTTGCCCATGCAGTTGTTCCGTCTTTTTGAAATTCTACTTTTATATTATTTTGCTCTGCTAAATCTGTAGCAAGCTGTTCATCAATAGGTAAAATCAAGTCCCAGTTTTCACTGGTAATTAACTTAAATACCGGTTCTCCTGCTGATACTTTTTCCTTTGCCTGAAGATTATCTTTAATATGTTTTGACTGTTCAAAACTATCTGCATTAAATGTATCAACTGTTGTTCCTTCTAATCCATCGGTATTGTATACAACCACGCCTGCCTGTGGAGCAAGATATGGATGAAAAGTTGCTGCATTGCCACTATATCCATCCAAGCTGGATAAGTTGCTGGCACTAAGTGCTTCCATAAGTGCTGCCTGCATGTCGTATTTGAATTCATATACCTGGTAAAAATCTTCATCGGAATATCCCAGCACATACTCGGATGCTGTCTTTTCCAGTTCCTGATAAGATTCTTTTTGCTGAAATAACTGTCCATTATTAGCACTTAATACCTGATTATAAAAATCTCCGGTCTCATCTACAGAATATACATAAGTATCTACGCCTACTTTGGTAGCATCCTTATTGTAATAATTAACATAACCACTCACGTCTGCGTTAAATACCGTTTCTTCTCTTAGTGCAAGTCCTGTAAAGGTATTATTTTGAGCAATCGTTCCTTGTGTTACTTCATATACTGCCACTTGTTCTGTAGTAAAATATTGAAAAATGTTATATAACATATAAATAAATATAATCGCAAACAAAATAACGCCAATATTTATATGAGAACTCTTATGAAATTTTACGATTTTTTTATTTCTTTTTTTTGTCACAAAATTTGCCATCCTTATTTTATATACTGTTATATATTTTAACATTTTATTTTAGGAAACTCAATACTGCCATACATTTCCAACATACTTTTCTTTTTGCATGGCAATACTAGAATCATGTAAAAGGAGGAATGCATATGAACACAAAATGTTTAGATTATACGCTACTAACAATTGCAATTATCGGTGCTATCAACTGGGGATTAATTGGTTTCTTCCGCTTTGATTTAGTTGCCTTTTTATTTGGAAACATGAGCTGGCTTAGCCGTATTGTATATGGAATTGTAGGAATCAGTGGTCTGTATCTATGTAGCGCTTTCGGACGTATTCGTTCCATGAACGAAGCCTGAGCCCATTACTTTCTTAGCATTCTAAAAGGGGTTATTGCCTGGCAACAACCCCTTTCTCTTCTGTATTCTACAATGAAATAATAATCTTACTTCTTACATATTCAGGTAAATCTGCTTCATTTTTCGAAACACTCAAAACAAAGTTCACATGGAACATTTCTCCAATTTCTTGAAGTTTCGTGATTGCACGACATATTTCATCCTCTTTTACCTGTGCAATGGTAAGGAAACTATCTAAGAACATTTCTTCTAAGTCATGGTCCTGAGAAACTATTCCACAGATAAATCCCATAAATTCATCACAATTTGTTATAAGATAATCCGAAATATCAATAAGACGAACTGCTTTATTCAACTCATACATATGCCTGGCACTTTTGTCCAGATATACTATATTTCCGCTTGCAGATGATACATCCTGATTCACCCGATCTAACAAATGCTTTGTCTTTCCTTTTCCCTTTTCACCGGCTATAATTTGTACCATAACAATCTCCTCCCAATCTTTGTTTGTTTTGTATAGGAACGATTCTTATTATGTGTACATTATAGTATATATTTATAGATAATTCAACGACTATTTCAAGGTTTCCTGTAATAATTCTGTCATTTCATGGTACAAATTGTTACGACTATCTGCTTTAAATACAATTGAAATATATGGTATTTCATCACCCTTTTTACTATAAAGAACCAAACAGTAACCAGCATCATGGGTAGTACCTGTCTTTCCACCAATTACATTGATTCCTTCCGGTGCTTCTTCTTCGCCTTTTAAGTACTTATTCGTAGTTGCCCAGTCTTTTACCACTGCTTCACCTGAAGCATTTACAAAATTTGCTGTATGATTTTGTGTATTAATCAATTGTACAAATCGTTCATCCTGAACGGCAGCATTAAAAATTAAGTACATATCATAAACAGTGGTATAATGTTCTTCATTCTGAAGTCCATTGGCATTCACAAAGTGAGAATTTGTAGCTCCAAGAGCTAATGCTTCCTGATTCATCAGGTTTGCAAATTCTTCGGTACTTCCTGATATCATGTCAGCAATCACATTTGCCGCATCATTTCCACTACAAAGAATTAATCCATACAACAGTTCCTGCAAAGATATCGTATCTCCTACTGAAAGACCGCAAGTTGTAGAACCTGCCTCCAGTTTCAATTCATCTTCTGTCACTGTTACTGTCGCTGCAAGATCACCATACTTTAATGCAATATACGCTGTTAATATTTTTGTGGTACTTGCCGGATATAATCTTTCATGTATATTTTTTGCGAACTTCACTTCATGATTGGCTACATCAAATAATCCAGCGGCCTCTGAAATGTTCTCTGTAACACCTTCTGTCAACAAATTGTCATTTCCGGCTACACAGAGATTATCTGCAAAATAAGAAACATTCTGTTCCTGTACAGATGTATCCATTCCATAAGCACTGGTTGTATCATACACATTATAGGCATTATCTATTTCCGCTTCTTTTCCACAACCACTTAATAAAAACGAAGCTGCTAATACAACACCTATAATACTGGTTATTCTTTTTTTACTTGTACATCTCACGCCACTCTAAATCTCCTCTGTCTAATGACTTAATCAACAACTCCGCTGTAGCCAGATTGGTTGCAAGTGGAATATTATGTGTATCACACAAGCGAAGTACATTGTGTACATCCGGTTCATGAGACTTCTGAGTTAATGGGTCACGCAAGAAAATCACAAGGTCAATCTGGTTATGTTCAATCTGAGCACCAAGCTGCTGTGCTCCACCCAAATGCCCTGCAAGGTACTTATGGATAGAAAGGTTCGTAACTTCTTCTATCAGTCTTCCTGTGGTACCGGTTGCGTATAATTCATTTTTACATAAAATACCACGGTATGCGATGCAGAAATTCTGCATTAATTTTTTCTTAGAGTCATGTGCAATTAAACCAATGTTCATTTAAAATTCCCCCATTCCATATTTTCTAGGCTGAAGCCCTATATTCAACACAAGTCCGATGCCAATAAACAAGCTCACAAGGGAGGTGAGTCCGTAACTTACAAATGGCAGTGGGACTCCGGTATTGGGCATTAAACCGGTTACTACACAAATATTAAAAAAGGTTTGAAATCCAATCCATGCAGCAACACCACCGCATATCAATCTTCCAGATAAATCTTTTGCCTTTTTTCCAATAATAATACATTCTATCACAATTAGCAATAACAAGATTAAAATAGCCGCACATCCGGCAAATCCTAATTCTTCTCCGGCTACGGAAAAAATAAAATCTGTATGAGGTTCCGGAATAAAATTACCATTTTTTACAGAGAAAACATTATCGTTGTTCAATCCTTTTCCCCATAACATTCCGGATCCAATTGCCATAATAGAATTTTGTTGTTGCCATGCTTTTTCTGCATATTTGTCAGGTTGCAACCATGCCATAATACGAAGCCACTGATAATGCTCTAATATTTTTTGATCCGGTTGCAAAATCAAGTAGAGGAAAATACTAACTGCCGGAACACTGACAGCCAACACGCCCACTATAATCTTGTAACTTAAGCCCGTCAAAAACAACAATGATAAAAAAATCATAATGGCAACAATACTGGTTGTAAGCGCAGGTTGCTCTTTTATCATATACCATGGCACAACAATTAATATTCCTGCAACCAATAACAATGGAAGTTTATTCACCTTTTCGTGATATTTTGCAAAGAACCACGAAAAGAATAAAATAATACATACCTTGGAAAATTCAGAAGGCTGAAAACGAATTGGTCCAAACTCAATCCAACGTGTTGCACCACCTGCATCGGAACCAAGAATATTAAAGGTAATCAATCCAAGCAATATTAAATTGAATGCATAAATAATCCAGTGGAATCGTAAAATAAAGTTATAATCAATAAGAGAAACGATTACCATGGCAACAATTCCAACCAACATTCCCATAACCTGTTTGCTTTGTACAGATTCTCTAGCACTACCAATAATGCTAATTCCAATCATTGTAAGTACTAACACATATACAATTAAACGAAAGTTATAATCCTTTACCTGATACTGTTTTAACATACAAAAACTTCCTTAATTTGAATTTCCAGAATGTTTCAGATCCTTGATTGGAATATTTGCATATAATGCCGGAACACTTCCATTATTGGTATCTGACTCTGTCTGAGTAATTTGAATATCCAGACCTTCTGGATCAATCTCCATATACTTGGAAATCACCTGTATAATGTCATTTTTAATTTTCTCCATTACTTCCGGAGAGCAATTTGCTCTATCCGAAACTAATAATAATTTTAATCTGTCTTTTGCAATATCTCCAGAATTTTTCTTTTTAAACAAGTCCATTAAACCCATCTTATGGTTTCCTCCTAATTCTTTTTAAATAAATCCTTGAACTTTGACCATACACCTGATTTTGTTTCTAAATCCAAAAACGGAACCTCTTCTCCAAGAATTCTACGGCAGATATTTGCATAAGCCTGTCCTGCAAGACAATCACTTCCAACCAATGGTTCACCTTGGTTTGTTGAAACTACAATCTGCTCATCATCCGGAACAGCACCAATTAAATCAATTGCAAGAATATCTGTAACATCTGCAATAGACATCATATCTCCACGTTTTACCATATCCATACGAAGTCTGTTTACAATTAATTCTGTCTTTTTTAATTCATTTGCTTCAAGTAATCCGATAATACGGTCTGCATCACGAATTGCAGAAACTTCCGGAGTAGTGACTACCAATGCACGATCTGCACCTGCGATAGCATTTTTAAATCCCTGTTCGATACCTGCTGGACAGTCTAATAAAATATAATCAAATTCTTCTCTTAATTCATCTGTTACTTTTACCATCTGCTCTGGTGTTACAGAAGTCTTATCTCGTGTTTGTGCAGATGGAAGTAAGCAAAGATTTGGATAACGTTTATCTTTAATCAACGCCTGTTTCATACGGCAATTTCCTTTTACCACATCAACCAGGTTGTATACAATACGATTTTCTAATCCCATAACTACATCAAGATTACGCAATCCTATATCAGTATCAATTAATACTACTTTCTTGTTTAACTGCGCAAGACCTGTTCCTACATTTGCTGTTGTTGTTGTTTTACCAACGCCACCTTTTCCAGATGTTATTACAATTACTTCACTCATTTACCATATCCTCCTGATAATTATATGCTATTTAAAAGTCCTTTGGTGATTGGCTCAATGTAAATATTTCCATCCTTTACAATCGCCACCTGCGGTTCTACTGGCTCTACCGGTTGCTTTTTCTTTTTACGGTCTTTTGCTGTTTTATCCGCGCTTCTTCCAATGACATCGCCGATTTTAATCTGTACCGGATCCATATCTAGTGCTGCCACAAATGCCTGCATATTTCCATTTGCCCCTGCATAGGCATTGCCTTTAAGCGCACCAAGAATTACGATGTTTCCTTTGGAAATCACCTTAGCCCCCGGGTTTACATCCCCTATGACCACAACACTGGTCTCGCAGTCCAAAACCTGACCGGAACGAAGCGTTCCCTTATAAAACTCTCCTGTTCTTCCAGCCTGTTCTTCTTCAAACTGCTCTATCTTCTGACGTACCAGTTCTTCTTTTAACTGGTCATTGTCTAGAATACAAATAATTTGCACCGAACTGTTTTCGGTTATAGCTTCCACAATTTCAAATTCTTCTTCCTGTGTCAGCTTTCTTCCTTCAAAAGAAATTGCCATTTTGGCGTTTTTAAAAAAGCCTTCTGATTCTTTAAATTTGTCAATGATACACTGCAACAATTCTTTGAACTCCATGTGGTCATTCAGAATCAGATTTATTCCATATTTATTACTTTTTAATACAACTGGTTGCTGCATATCCTGTCCCTCCACTCTTAGTCTGTAAATCCATTCGTAGAATCTCCAATATTCTGAGCCTGTCCATTCAATAAGGACTGTTCATCTGAAAGCTTAAAATAATATTTCAATACGTTGCTGGATAACTCTGCCGCATTTGCGGAAGTATAACCATAAGCAATACGGGTAGTAACTGCTACTTGTGGATCTTCATATGGTGCATAACCAATAAACAACGCATGGTTTGCTCGTGTTTTGTCTTCCTGCGCAGTACCTGTTTTTCCGGCAACTGCAATCGGGAAATTCTTAAAACTGTTATTATTTTCTGCAACCATTCTCATACCTGAATGAATCGCATCCCACGAAGTTTGTGCCACATCATCAATATGCCACAAAAGCTGTGGTTCAAACTGCTGTACTACTTCACCTTCCGAAGTGGTCTCTTTATTTAACAACGTCATTTGATAAACATTTCCACTGCTGGCAACTGCTGTTACATAACGTGCTAATTCCGTTGTAGTATAGTTATGATTACCCTGACCAATTGCCGACGTAATTGGGTATTCATCTGAAATCTTCGGTTCATTTTCAGGTATCTCAATTCCCGTCTTTTGTCCTAATCCGAAAAGTGTTGCATATTTCTGAAGATTTGCAATACCCTTATCTTCATCATAGGTATCCCCATTCATGCTCAGACGATATCCCATTTCATAGAAGAAATAGTTACATGAATCTCTGATTGCCTCTGAGATATTAATCAATCCATGGGTTCCATTTGGATAAATCCAACATTTTGGTGGATTTACCGGGTCAATCTTCGTATACTTTCCTTCATCCAATATCTGTTCCTGTGTAGAAACCACGCCTTCTGTCAATGCTGCTGCGGCGGTAATCGGTTTAAAAGTAGAACCCGGTGCAGTTCTTTGCTGTGTTGCATTGTTATACATTGGAAGTGACAAATCCTGTTGTAAACTTGCAAAATAATTTGCATCTACCGTATTTGCCAAGCGGTTGGTATCATATCCCGGATAAGTAACACACGCTAATAATTTTCCGGTTTTTACATCTGTAACAACGCAGGAGCCTGTACATGGGTCTAGTGCTAACTGTGCCGGAGTAATTTCCAGATTTTTAATCTTTTCCCGAATAAAATTATAAGCACTTATGCTTCCATTTTTCAAGCCATTGTATGCTTCTTCATTTTCTGCCAATACACCTTGCTCAAATAAAATCATGCAAAGCTGCGTTCCTGAAATCAAATCCTGATGAATCATGTATTCGTATATTTTTTTATCAAATCCCTTATTGGTTTTTAATGTTTCTATAATATACTGTACCAATGCTTCATATATTTCTGTTGAATCGGAATACTTTGACTGTGTATCAAACTTTGTAATATCAATCCAATCTTTGGATACTGCATAATGTAAATATTCCGCAAGACTGATTTCATCATTTTTCCATGCCTGATAAGTTGCATCTTCCTTATCCACTTCTGAAGAAAGGAATACTTTATCATTCGTCAGCATTGTGAGAATATAGCTCATGTATACCTGCATTTCCTTATCCAACTCATTATACGCTGTTGGTGATGCACTTTGCAACTCTCTTTCTACATCAGAAAGAACACTTGCCTGTTTAGATAAAAATGCGTTATATACTTGCTGTTCTGTTCCACTGGCACCTTCCTGTGAAAAATGGCTTGCATCTATCACGTTATTATTAATTAACGCAAAGAACACATCATCACTTGGAATTTTAATGTCGGAAGCTGAGCCGGAGCTGGTATCATATTCCTTAGCCGGTATCATTTTAGAATAGATGATTCCCGCAAGTTCCTGCTCCAATAAGTCATAAACTGCCTTCTGCAAATCTGCATCAATGGAAAGATATATATCATTTCCGGCAGCGGAATCTTCATGATCAGTGATTTCCATAATTCTTCCAAGGCTATCTACATAAAAGGTTTCTTTTCCTTTCTTTCCTTGCAATTCTTCTTCCATCACTTGTTCGATTCCCGATTTTCCAATTACATCATTCTGGGTATATTCTTCATTTGTCGCAGACAGCTTTTCATATTCATCCTGCGAAATTTTTCCCGTATAACCAATAATATGCGAAAAATACTTGCTATCGTTATATCTTCGAACACTTTCTTCTGAAATATCAACACCTGGAAGTGTATCTGAATTTTCCTTTACAACCGCAACTGTTTCCTCTGAAACATTCTGTGCAACTGTGGTAAGTACATATTTCTGATAACTATTCTGAGAAATTGCATATCGAAGAATCATAATCTTATAAGCTTCATCTTCTGTATAATAGTCAATATCTTCTTTCTTCTCGTCCGGATATTCTTTTCCTTCCACATGAATATTAAATTTCTTGCTACCTTGTAAAAACTCTATAACCTGTTCTGCTGTGGCACTTCCTTCATCATATCCAAGTTTTTTGTTATAGGTCAATTCATCTACTTTTTTATGCCCGTAAATATCCGCAAGGAATCGTTTCAGTGAAGAACCGGTAACCGTAAAATCATAAACTCCATCTGTATTCTTTTGAATTTGAAAATCATTAGAAATGCTATCCCCATGTTCTTCAATCATGGATATCAAGGTGTTTAACTCTTTATTCATTTCTCGATTTCGTTGCTTTGTAGTATCATAAACCACGCTATCCTCAAAGGTTACAGAATAAGAAAGCTCATTGTACGCCAGCAGTTTTCCATTACTGTCATATATATTACCGCGCGTTCCGGGGATTGTCCGTTCCTTTTGAATACGCAATGTATAATTATCTAAATATTTTTCTCCATTAATAATCTGTAACGCAAAAATACGCTGTATCAGTACGCCAAACAGCACTACTATTACAACGCTGAGCACAAATAATCTGGATTTTATTAGTTTTTTGCAAAATTCTTTTACTGTCTCAAACAAATTTACTTGCACTCCTTTTTTCGATTGCTTCTAACTTCTGATTGATTTTCAAAATCACAAAATACAAAGCAATTGTTATTACTATGGTATATACCAGCTCCGGAATCATTATATGAAGTATATAATATCCAAATTGGAATTTTCCTCGTAAGAAAAACAAAAAGAAATATACCAAAAGGTTATATCCTAAGTCGCTGGCACTAATTAAAATCAATGGCAATTTAATATCTTCCGGGAAAAAGATTTTCCGAAAGAAACCATTCATATAGCCTATATACATATATATTAATGCATAAAATCCTATTACACTTCCAAAGAATACATCTACCAACAGACCGCTAAAAAGCCCAATCCACATCCCCTCTTTTCTCCCTCTCATAAATCCGAAGGAAGAAACCACTACGATTAATAAATTGGGGGCTATCGAGGCAAATGACAAAGTCTGAAATAAAGTCGTTTGTAGTAAGAAACACACTACTATAATAAGAAAAACCGTTATTTTACGTCTCATGTTTCATACTCCTTTACTTTGCAGACTGCTTCTTATCCAATATTACTAACACTTCTTGCAAATGTTTAAAATCCACCGCCGGTGTTACTGTTCCGGAATAGGTTAGATTATTAGAGTCTCTTTTAATAGAGCTAATATATCCAATCAAAATTCCCTCCAAGTATTTATCACTGATATTAGAAGTTACTAACTGTTCACCAGGACCTATTACATTTTCATCACATTTCAAGTTGGAAAATTCAATTACCTGATTTTCATTCATGGATTCCAAATTACCGTTTACATTACAACGGTCGGTAGTAGATAACGTCATTCCGCTGACATTGTTTGCATCATCAATAATAGAACGTACCTTTGCATAATTTGGTCCCACATCAATTACAATTCCTACAAGACCGCTTCCTGCAATGACATTCATATCCTTTTCAATGCCATCTTTTGTTCCTTTATCAATTACAAATGTATTGAACCAGTTGCTGCTATCGCTACCGATAATTCGTGCTGCGACTTTCTTGTAGCTTGGATATTTTTGATCTAACTGAAATAATTCTCTCAAGCTGTCCAACTCATACTGTTCTAATTTAACAGTATTCAGTTCTGTGGTAAGTTCATCCACTTGCGCTTGCAATTCTTCGTTTTCTTTGGTAACGTTTTTTAATGATTTTAATTCATCCGCTCTGGATACGAACCAATTTCCAACAGAGTTAATTCCTTTTTGCATTGGTGTAAATACATAGCCGGCAACCGTATTTAGCGGTCCGCCAGATAGATTCAACGTAAAGCTTACGAACATTATCAGGACACATAGTCCTGATAGTATCAGCAGCATATATCTAGTTGGAAATGAATGTTTTGATCTACGTCTCATAAAACACAATCCTATCTATAATTTACTGTAATGCCAGTCTCTTTAATTTTTCATCAGAAACAATTTTATTTAATCCTCTAACTGCACTTTCTTCCGGATATTCGCAGCTATTTACTTTGATATTTGTTATCTGGGTAAATAACTGATCCAACTTACTGATTTTAGAAGAACCACCTGTAATATAAATACCGGAATGAATAATATCCTGTGCCAATTCTGGTGGAGTTTTTTCCAAAATCAATTTTATGGAATTGCAAATAGAATTCAGGTTATCCTTAATTGCCTCATAAATAACCTTAGAAGAAATCTCCATTTCAATTGGTAAACCACTTACCAAGTCTCTTCCTACGATTTTAGCAGTACGCTCTTCCTCTTCCGGCAACGCACATCCCAATGTTTCTTTTAAATACATTGCTGTTTTGTGTCCAATTGCCAAACTGAAGGTACGTTTCAAATAGCTGATGATAGACTCATCAATTCGCTTTCCGCCAAAGTCTAATAATTCACTTAACACAAGTCCTCCAAGAGAAATTACAGATATTTCTGTAGTATCTGCGCCGATATTTACAATCATGTATCCGGTAGGTGACAGCACGTCCAAATCCAAACCTACTGCATCTGCGATAGGACGCTGGAACAGCAATACGCTCTTTGGTTTGAATCTGCTCTTATAAAACAAGTCTGCAAAAGACTTCTGTTCTACCATAGTGATAGAAGTTGGAATTGCTACAATATATTCTGCACCCTTGGTATGGTTCTTTACATGTTTGTCTAATACTTCTCCTATCAAAGTCTGCATATTATTATAATCCGCAATTACTCCGTTCACGATAGGAAATGACACCTTTATATTATCTGGTGCTTTTTCATACATAGCATATGCTGCATCACCGAACGCATATAACTGATTCTTCTTTACGATTGCAATGGTGTTTTTCTCGTTGATTACCTTTCCTGTTGCTTTGCAAAAAATTTTCAAATTACAGGTCCCTAAATCAATTCCATAAACATTTGTTGACATTTTTCTTATCCTTTCCCTCAGCCCAAAAGGCCTTTTTCTCTAAAGCTTATATAACTGTTATCACCAATGATGATATGATCAGCAAGAACGATATCCATCATTTCCCCACAAGCTGCAATTCGCTTTGTTACCTGTTTATCAGCCTCACTGGGTGTCGGATCTCCGCTTGGATGATTGTGAAGTAATACAATATGCACTGCTTTATACTGTAATGCTTTTAAAAATACTTCACGCGGTGATACCACTGAATGATTCACCGTTCCAACAGAGATAACTTCATCCCCCAAAAGACTGCATTTTGCATCAAACATTGCTAATAACAATTTTTCTTTCGATTCGTGCCTTAGTGTTTCCATATAATATCCGGCAACACTTTCCGGCTGGTTTAAGCTTATTCTGCTTGCCCGTTTTGTACAGGCAATACGCATGGTCAGCTCTGCTACACATTTTAATTGTGCTGCTTTGACCTGACCAATTCCCGGAATCTTTTGCATCTCTTCCTGCGTCATATTAATCAGGTTGAGAAGATTTTTTTCACCACCGCATAACAACTGTTGTGCGGTTTGTAACGCTGTTCTCTCTTTCGTACCTGTTCTTATGATAACCGCAAGTAACTCTGCATCCGAAAGTTCTTTTGCACCTTTACGAATACATTTTTCATATGGCTTTTCCGACTCCGGCATTTCTTTCATTGTAATATGTGTTTGCATGCTTTTTCCTAACTCTCTCAATGTAACGGAAAAAGTTTTACATTTTATTTTAGCACAAAAGAAGTTTTGTGTACACTATTTTATTCTATTTTTTACATTGTTGCACTTATAATTCGACTAAACCTGCCTCATATAGCTTCTGTAAAGACATTAAAATTCCAAGCTTTGCATGATACCAGGTAAGTCCTCCCTGGAAATATACGGCATATGGTTCTCTTAACGGACCATCCGCGCTTAATTCGATGGAAGAACCTTGTACAAATGCTCCCGCTGCCATAATAACTTCATCATCATATCCCGGCATTGCCCATGGTTCCGGTGTCACATGACTGTCTACCGGAGCTGCTGCCTGAATTCCCTTACAAAAAGCGATGAGTGCCTCCGGGGATTTTAAAGTTACCGCCTGAATAATGTCATGACGGCTTTCCGTACTATTTGGAACCACCGGATATCCCAGACTTTCATAAATATTAGCTGCAAAGATGGCTCCTTTTAAAGCACCTGCCACAACAGTCGGCGCAAGGAATAATCCCTGATAAAAGGATTGAATAACCCCAAGGGATGCCCCTACTTCTTTTCCCAATCCCGGAGATGTAAGTCGGTATGCTGCATTTTCTACACATTCTTTCTTACCTACAATATATCCGCCAATCGGGGCTAATCCGCCTCCCGGATTTTTAATAAGAGAACCGACTATCATGTCTGCACCTACTTCCAACGGCTCTCTCTTTTCTACAAATTCTCCATAACAGTTGTCTACCATACAGACTACATCCGGCTTAATTCCTTTTATAAAAGAAATCAACTCGCCAATTCGTTCTACCGAAAGAGTCGGTCTTGTCTGATATCCTTTGGAACGCTGGATTGTTACAAGTTTTGTTTTCTCATTAATGGCTTTCTTTATATTTTCAAAATCAAAGCTACCATCTGCAAGTAAATCTACCTGACGATAGGTAACTCCATATTCTGCAAGGGAACCCACGGATGGTCGAATTCCAATTACTTCTTCCAGCGTATCATATGGTTTTCCAACCGGAGATAATAATTCATCTCCAGGACGTAAATTTGACATTAATGCCAGTGCTAACGCATGTGTTCCGCAAGTAATCTGTGGACGAACCAACGCTGCTTCTCCCTTAAAACAGGTGGCATAAACTTCTTCTAAGGTGTCTCTGCCAAGGTCATTGTATCCATATCCACTGCTTCCCATAAAGCATTCTGCACTTACTTTGTGTGTCTGTAATGCTTTAATTACTTTCAGTTGGTTGTATTCTGCTGTCTGGTCAATCTTTTCAAATCGTTCCTTTAATTGTGTTTCAAACTTCTCTCCATATTGGTATACTTTTGAATCAATTCCTAATTTCTGATACATTGTTTCCACTTTTCTTCCTCTTTTCTGTATTACAATACTTACACTAATATCTGTTTCTTTTCCAATTCTGCTATGATGTAGTCTAACATTTTATCATTGTTATATTGAAAATCCGGCTTATTAACCCAAAGCACTTCCCGTTCTCTGCGAAACCAGGTAAGCTGACGCTTTGCAAAATGTCTGGTATCTCGTTTTATACGATAGATTGCTTCTTCTAAGGTACACTCGCCTTCTAAATAATCTAATATTTCTTTATAGCCCAGTCCCTGCATAGAAACCATCTTTTTGTGGTATCCCATATCCTTTAGTTTCTTTACTTCTTCTACCAATCCTTGTTCTAGCATTATGTCTACACGCTGATTGATTCTTCTATATAATCGTTCTCTCTCATCATTCAAAACAAAATACGCAAAATGATAGGGCGATTCCTTTTGACGTTCTTTTTCATTATGTTCTGATATTTTTCCGCCTGAAAGGTGATAAAATTCCAACGCCCGAATCACACGCTTTACATTATTCTCGTGAATTTCCTCTGCTGATTTCGGATCCACTTCCCTGAGTTTTTCATGTAATACATGAGCACCTTGAGCCTTTGCAATCGCTTCTAATTCCTTACGATACGCAAAGTCTTCCTGTTCCTTGGTAAAATCAATATCATACAGCAAGGCTTGAATATAGAATCCCGTTCCACCTGCTACAATGGGAATTCTTCCTTCTGCATAAATTTCTTCTAAATATTTTTTAGCATATTCCTGAAATTTTACTACATGGAATTCTTCATCCGGTTCAAAGGTATCGATTAAATAATGCGGAATCCCCTGCATTTCTTCTTTTTGAATTTTTGCAGATCCAATATCCATATAACGATATACCTGCATAGAATCTGCCGAAATAATGGAGCCGTTTACTTTTTTTGCAAGTTGAATGGATAATTCTGTTTTTCCTACCGCAGTAGGTCCCGTTAAAATAATTAGTGGTTTTTTCATTATAACACCCGCTTAAATTTTTTCTCCAATTCATATTTCGACATGGAGATAATGGTTGGTCTTCCATGTGGGCAATGATATGGATTATCTAAAGTTAAAAGTTCATCAATCAAACGTTCGATTTCTGCCATAGACAACTTCTGATTTCCCTTTACTGCTGCTTTACAGGACATGGACGCAATTTTTTCCGTAATCATATCCGGTTTTTCATTTCCATGAAAACTTGCAAGACTATCCAGAATTTCTACCATCAGTTGTTTTCCGTCTAAACCGAATAGATTTCCCGGAAGCGCTGTGACAGAATATTCTTTTCCTCCGAACGGTTCTATTTCAAACCCTAACTTTTTAAAATAATCCATGTACTTTTTCAACAATTCCTCTTCCTGCATATTAAGTGTCAGAAGAACCGGTGGGTATATTGTCTGAGAAGTAAATTCTTTGTTTGCCAAGCTTTTCATAGTGCGTTCATAAAGTACTTTTTCATGTGCCGCATGTTGATCTATAATATAGAGATGGTCATCGAATTCAATCAACCAATAGGTTTCAAATAGCTGTCCAATAATTCTGTGTTCCTTTTTCGACTCTATATCCAATAGTTTCCGCATATCCTCCTGTACCGGATTTTTAACAACTTGTTGTGCAAATGTCTCTTTCGGCTGTTCTGCCGCTTCTTGAATGACATTCTTATCTTGAATCGGTTTTGTTTCTTGGGGGATTTCTTGTTTCGGTAAACTTTCTGTTTGTTGTAACACTGTTTGTTTTGGCAAACTTTCTGTTGTCTGCAATACTTCCTGTTTTGGCAAACCTTCTGTGTTTCTCTCGAAATTCGCTAGTGGCATCGCATCTTCCGGTTTTAACGGTTCCTTTTTCACAGTATAAGTAGATTCTTCTGCCACCTGGTTATTCTGTGGTCTGACCTGACTTTCTCTGTCCTTTTGAATAGATGCTTTTATACTTTCTAGTCGTTTTACTTCAAAAGGTTCCGGGGCATGCTGTTCTTTCTTCAAAAATTCTCTTCGTTCCTGTTCTTCCCGCACTCTGGTTTCCCTTTCTTTTTCCAAAGTTACCTGATATACCAATTCACTTTGATTGATCGTATCCCGAATCAATTTTTCCAAAAAATGATACACCACATCTCCGTTACTAAAACGAAGTTCCATTTTCGTTGGATGTACATTTACATCTAAAAGTTGCCCATTAATTGAGATATGAAATACTGTAAAAGGATATTTATGCTGCATCACGAAAGACTTGTAGCCTTCTTCAATGCTTTTGGCAATCAGTTTACTTTTTACATATCTTCCATTAATAAAGTAATTTTCATAGTTTCGGTTTCCTCTGGAAATCAAAGGTTTTCCAATAAATCCATGAACAGAAAAGAATTCATTTTCCCCCTGTATTTCTAAAAGATTCGTAGCAATATCTCTTCCATAAATATGATATATAATTTCTTTTAAATTGGAATTTCCGGATGTATGCAGTTTCACCTGATTATTGTTGATAAACTTAAAAGAAATTTCCGGATGGGACATTGCCAATCGTTCCATTAAATCTCCAATATAACCCGCTTCTGTCTGGGATGTTTTTAAAAATTTTCTTCGCGCCGGGGTATTGTAAAAAAGATTTCGCACCAAAAAGGTGGTACCATCCGGTGCTCCGATTTCTTCTAATGTTTTTTCTTTACCACCTTCAATCACATAGCGAACACCACTGATTCCCTCTGCTGTTTTTGTAATTAATTCCACCTGTGAAACGGCTGCAATACTGGAAAGTGCCTCACCTCGAAATCCTAAGGAAGATACGGTTAATAAATCTTCTACGCTTCGGATTTTACTGGTAGAATGACGTAAAAACGCCAACGGCACTTGCTCTTTCGGAATTCCCCATCCATTATCCGTAATTCGAATGAAGGAAATACCGCCTTCTTTGATTTCTACTGTGATTGCAGTAGCTCTGGCATCAATGGCATTTTCCACTAATTCCTTTACTACGGATGCCGGTCGTTCTATGACTTCTCCTGCCGCAATTTTGTCTATGGTCTGTTGGTCTAGTATTTCTATATTAGGCATATTTCCTCCTTTTCCATGTTGTTCGGTTGACATAATTATTTTATGTTAACTTTTTTTCTCTCGCTTTGTAATCACCATCTGTTTTTTATTTTATTTTGAAGTTGATATAACTTATTTAATGCATCAATTGGTGTGAGATTTGCTAAATCAATCTCTTTGATTTCTTCAATAATATCATCGTCCTTTACTGTATCAAACAGCGACATTTGTGTCAAATCCACTTCGTCTAATCGTTCTTTGGATCTATGTCAATAGTTTGGACAAAAATTTAGGTTTTTTTGTGGGTCTCCGCCACCATTGACAATCCAAACATAAATGCTTTTAGGTTTCTACCCGAAGGCGATAAACTCAAAGCAAGCTATG
>JAAYPT010000045.1 GCA_012519695.1 Clostridiales bacterium
TGATTATTTGATTATGAAAAAGCATAATCATCACGTACAAGGGAGGGATGAGTAATGTTTGAAGAAAGAATTGCTGAAATGAATAAGCAGACCGAAGCAGTTGAGATTACACCCTCGTTTGAAAAAAGAGTTTATACCGTTGAAGAAATAATGAATATTCTCGATATTGGCAAAAACGCAGCATATAACCTCGTTAATTCGGGTGTGTTTCATTATGTGAAAGTTGGTGGGCATTACAGAATTTCAAAAAAGAGCTTTGACAACTGGCTCGATAATTTGGATAAAGACAGCCAATCTTGTCAAGTGTGCGATTGAGAAAATCGCATAATTAACAAAACCTTTGATTTTCAGTACCATATAGCCAAGTCACTTGGCTATATGGCTGATGTCCGAGTGGCAATATGAAATCGGAGGTAATTCAATATGGATACAAAACAATCAGCAGATACAACGAAAAGAACATATACCGTTGAGGAAATTGCAAAACTCTTAGGTGTAAGCAAATCAAGTGCTTATCATCTTATCAACTCTAATCAGTTTCATAGTGTCAAAATCGGTGGTCAGCATAGAGTGTCTAAAAAGGTTTTTGATGAGTGGCTTGATGGGAATAAAGGAGGTGCAGAATAATGGCATACAATATGATTGAGGAACGAGTACATATTTTCAATCTTGAAAGAGAGAATGAACGACTTGCTGAAATTTATCGTGGAGATAAGGCAAAGGAAGAAATTGAGTGGGAAACTTATTCTATTGAAGAAGTTCAAAAACTTTTCAAAATATCCGAAGATGAAGCAAGGAAACTTGTAAAATCAGGTCTGTTCAAAATCTACAGAGTGGGTAATGAATACCGTGCAACCCAAAAGAGCGTTGAGGAACGTAGAAAAACAGTTGAAGCAATGCTTACTTATCAGAATCAAAAGACAATGAGTGTTACTGATTTAAAGAGAATACTCGGACTTGGCAAGACAGCAGCCTATCGACTTGTCAACCAATGTCACTTTAAGACTTACTTAGTTTTCGGCAAGATGAGAATTGATGTTGAAAGTTTTGAAAAATGGTACGCTGGGCAGTTTCACTATAAAAAAGTAAATGGCGAAAGACCCGGCACAGACCATATCGAAACCATTGCACCGATTACAATGGCAAAGGTGCTTGGCATACCGAAAAGTACAGCATACGACTTTATGAATAATGGCGAAGTGGAATATATCGTTGTCAACGGCAAACGCAGAGTCATTAAGGAGAGCTTTGAAGAATGGTATGCTTCACAAGACCACTACAAAATGATTAAGACAATAGCGGAGGTGGAAAACTATGTCGATTGAATTTGAAGAACGAGTAAGAAAACTTAATAAGCAGGTCTTTAATAAAGGCAGTTACTCCGTAGAGGAAGTTTGCGAAATGCTTGGTATTGCAAGACAGACCGTATATAAACTGATAAATCAGGGTTGTTTTAAGGCAGTTAAGGTCGAAAAAGGATACCGAATAGTAAAATCCAGCTTTGATAAATGGTTGGATAATGAATAAAGGAGGGTTAGATTATGGCTTCAATCGTAAAGCGAAAAAACAGATATGCAGTAGTTTATAACTACGAAGATGAAAATGGCGTCAAAAGACAGAAGTGGGAAACATTTGATACAAATGCCGATGCAAAGAAAAGAAAGACTCAGGTGGAATTTGAACAGCAGAACGGAACATTTATTATGCCAACAGCAACCACCGTTGCAGATTTGCTTGAAGAATACTGCTCCGTATATGGTGTGAACAACTGGGCAATGTCTACATACAATTCTAAAAAGGGATTGATGTATAACTACATTATTCCTCTTATTGGGGATGTAAAACTTGATGATGTAACTCCTCGACTTATGGATAGCTTCTACAAGAGTTTACTGAAGGTTAAACCGAAGTCTACGAAGTTCAAAAAGGCACAGAATGAGTTCCTTACTGCACATACGGTCAGAGAAATTCATAAGTTCCTGAGAAGTGCTTTTAATCAGGCTGTAAAGTGGGAACTGATGTCAAGGAATCCGGTGCTTAATGCAACACTTCCAAAGGAAGAACACAAAAAGCGTGAAATATGGACAGCAGAAACTCTTGCACACGCTCTTGAAGTATGTGATGATGATATTCTGAAACTGGCAATTAACCTTGCTTTCTCTTGTTCTTTACGTATGGGCGAACTGCTTGGTCTAACTTGGGATTGCTGTGATATTTCAGAAGAAAGCATTGCTGAAAATAATGCTTCCATCTATATCAACAAAGAACTTCAAAGATGCAATAAAGATGCTATGGAGGTGCTTGATAACAAGGATATTATTCAAGTATTCCCACATATCTTAAATGCCAATACGACTTCATTGGTACTGAAAGCTCCTAAGACCCCTATGAGCGTTAGAAAGGTCTTTTTACCAACGACAGTAGCAAATATGCTTATAGAAAGAAAACAGCAGATAGACGATATGAAGGTCTTATATGGCGATGAATACAAAGACTACAACTTGGTATTCTGTCACGCATCAGGCAGACCAATGGAAGGTCAGGTAATCAACAGAGCATTAAAACAACTCATTCGTGATAATGATTTACCGGATATAGTCTTTCACAGTTTCCGACACGCAAGTATCACATATAAGCTAAAATGGAATGGTGGCGATATGAAATCAGTTCAGGGTGACTCAGGTCACGCTCGTATGGATATGATTTCAAATGTTTACAGCCATATTATTGATGAGGACAGACGATTTAATGCACAGAGATTTGAGGAACAATTCTATAATGCAAAAGGGTTGAAAAATGTTGAAGGGACTCCGGCAGACACAGCTCCTACCTTTGAAGCAGTAGAAGTTCTAAAACCAGCAGAAAAGGTTGAGCCATCAGAGAAAGAAACACCAAAAGAAGATGATGCTGCTTTGATAGCGAAACTTCTTTCCAATCCGGAAGCGAAAGCATTACTAAAAGCATTAGCAAGTTCGCTATAAATTGAATACCCTTATAATAAGAAGAAAGACAATCCGTTTTGTACGAGATTGCCTTTCTTTTTTGTGTAGGACTTGTAATTTGCCTAAATTCTTGAATTATTCACATTTGGGAGTTATAATAATAAACGTAACTCAGAAATGATTATCAATTCATTGATAATTAGCATACAAAGAAAAAACGTCGCTTGCAGGAATCAACTCCAAAAGGCTATCGCAAAATAACTCTATGACGTTACCCGTTTTAGGGGTATTTTGCTAATATCTTGCTAATATGAGGGCGAAAAACGGAGAAATATTAGCAAGAATTGGAGAAGAAACGATTAACTCAACAAGTCGTGAAAGCCTTGATTTTACAAGGATTTTCAGCGATTTGGAGCAAGTTCACAGACCCGTCTGGGAGCTTCTCCTAAGCGGTAGGTCGGGTGTTCGAATCACCTCGGGAACGTTTCCTAAAAAATTCACAAGGGTGGAGGAAAACGATATGAGAAATGGCAATGTACAAAGGATTAGGGTTTTAGTTGCTTCACTGGTAGCAGTAATTGCAGCAATGGCAGATGTTTATATCATTGTAAATGCACCTAAGAATTACATATTGCTGGCGGTAATAAGCGTAGTTCTTCTTATAGCAATATTTTTCATAGTAAGTGGAAAAATGCAATTGCGAGACTTAAGTAGCCAAAAGGCGGAAGAACAATATCAAGATATTGTGACCTCACAAAAAGCATGTTATTTGCAAACACGAAAGAAGTTTCGTGAAACAGATGAAATGCTCGGTGAGTTAGACAAAAAGCTGGAACCACTGGCAGCTAGTAATGAAAATAATTATAAAAAAATCAGTGGGCTTTTGGATTCTCTAATGGAAGATCAAAAGAAAGTAGCAAAGCTTACATTAAGTAGAAGTAAAGAAAATGCCAATGCTATGATGAATTCCAATGATAAGGTCATGGAAGAAATGGCAAAAGTACAAGAAGTGGTTGGAAAAGTATTAGATCAGCCGGAAAATATGATTGTACAAGAAGAAAGTAAGTCAGAGGAAATTGAAAAAATAGAAGAAAAGCAACAGGCATTGTTAACAAAAATGCAGGCTTTAGAAGATTCGTTAAACAGTCAGATGAATACAGTTGTGGATAAAGTTCAGAAAATACCGGGTGTTGGTAGAGAACTGGTGGAAGAATTAAAGTCAGAAATCAGAGCAAATGAACAGAAGCAATTTGTAATAGAGAAACAGCAAGAAGAGCCAAAAGTTGTAGAACCAGAACCGGAAAAAGTATTGCCGGAAGACAAAATTCCGGAAGTGGAAGAAGAGACAAGCGTAGAAGAACCGGAAGAAGTATTATCAGAAACAGAGTTAGAAGTGGAACCGGAACTGGCAGAAGAAGAAACGAGAATAGAAGAACCGATATTAGAAGATGAGATAACTCCGGAAATAGGAGAGGAACCAGAAGAAGTATTGGAAGATGAGATAACTCCGGAAATAGAAGAACCAGAAGAAGAAGTATTATCAGAAACGGAGTTAGAAATAGAACCGGAACTGGCAGAAGAAGAAACGAGAATAGAAGAACCGATATTAGAAGATGAGATAACTCCGGAAATAGGAGAGGAACCAGAAGAAGTATTGGAAGATGAGATAACTCCGGAGATAGAAGAACCAGAAGAAGAAGTATTATCAGAGACGGAGTTAGAAGTGGAACCGGAAGAAGAAGTATTATCAGAAACGGAGTTAGAAATAGAACCGGAACCAGAAATGGAAGAAGTTGAGACAGAAGATGGCTCTGTAATGGAAGAAGTTGTTGCAGAAGAAAAGTTGGAGCCAGAAGATTCAGTAATGGAAGATGTAGCACCAGATACTGTATCGGAAGAAGCTACTACAGTCGATGCAAATAAGATGATGACACCAGAAGAAATTGCAGCGTTAATTGCAGGTAGTCAGGAAGAAGAACTTCCGGAAAGTATGGAAGAACCTGTAGTGGAAGAGAATAGCGTAGAGGAATCTAAGGAAGAAGAAGCAGCTCCTCCAATGCCGGACTTATCAGATCCAAATAAAAAAATGAGTCCAGAAGATATTGCAGCATTGATTGCAAATTTGTAGGATAGAGGATAAAAGGAAATCCCTTTCAAGAAGATAAAAGTCTTACTTGAAGGGGATTTTCTTTTGTTTTTTGCATATAATGAAAGAAAGTGTATGGGAACTATGTAAAGTATGAAACGGAAAAAAAGTATGAAACAAAAACTAACAGAAATGGCTTATGAAAGGCAAGATTTGCAAAAAAAAATGACACATATTCAAAAATGTATCAAAGAAGTAGATAATGCATTAAGTGGGAAAAAGAAATAAGAGAACGAAAAAAAACACCGCCCCCGAGCTCATTTCGTCTTCGAAAACAGTGCTTTTGTAAATGCGCCTTCAGGGGCTCGAACCCTGGACACCCTGATTAAGAGTCAGGTGCTCTTCCAACTGAGCTAAAAGCGCATATTTGTGATTGCGTAATCATCAACGCAAGAATTATTATATAATAAACTATTAAGAATTGCAAGAACTTTTTTTACTTTTTTAAGAAAAATTTTATATAAGAAAAGAAGTTTGCATTCTTGACATGCTATTATTTAGATAGTAAAATTGTACTATCTAAATAATACAAAAAGGAGAAAATTTATGAAAAAAGCAATAAGAAATATTGTAATAGCAATTGTAGTATTATTAGTAGCTTTTATTTATTACTATATTACACTTCCGGCATTCAATATACACTCCATGGGAACATGGGTATTTGTAATTGGTGGAATTTTGGTGTTTTGTATTTTTGCAACGATACACAAAGCAATCCGAGAACACCAGAGAATTGATTGGAGAAGAGGAAAAATTGATATTAATATCAAGGCAAGCAGTATTGCAAAAATAGGATTTGGAATTATCGGCGCATTAGTAGTAATTCTCATGATAGGAAGTATTTTATCCTCCCCAATTGTAAATGCAAAGAAGTACCAAAAGTTGATGACGGTGGAAGAAAGAAATTTTACAGAAGATATTTCACAGGTAGATTACAATACAATTCCGATTTTGGATAAGGATTCAGCAGCTCTGTTAGGTGATAGAAAGATGGGAAGCATGGTAGATATGGTATCCCAGTTTGAAGTATCGGATGATTATACACAAATCAATGTAAATAACCGTCCGGTTCGTGTGACACCACTGGTATATGCAAGTCCAATTAAGTGGTTGACCAACCAAAAAGACGGAATCCCGGCTTATATTAAAATTGATATGGCAACACAGGATACGGAATGTGTAAAATTGGATAAGCCAATTAAATATTCAAAATCAGAACATTTTAATAGAAATATTTATCGTCACCTGAGATTTAAATACCCAACCTACATTTTTAGTGACCAGATATTTTTTGAAATTGACGACGAAGGAACACCATATTGGATATGCCCGGTAAAGAAATTTAATATTGGCTTATTTGGTGGAGAAACGATTGGTAAAGTGGTTGTCTGCAATGCACAGACAGGAGATTGCAAAACCTATGATATTGACAAGGTGCCACAGTGGATTGACAAGGTATATCAGGCAGAGCTTTTGATGCAGTTATATGATTATAGTGGAACTTTAAAGCATGGATATTTTAACAGTGTTTTGGGACAAAAAGACTGCTTAAAAACTACGGATGGCTATAATTATATAGCATTAGAGGATGATGTGTGGGTATATTCCGGTGTTACCAGTGTAAGTGGTGACCAGTCTAATGTAGGATTTGTTTTGATGAATCAAAGAACCATGGAAACACGTTTTTATAAAGTAGAAGGAGCTACGGAAAGTTCAGCAATGTCTTCGGCAGAAGGACAGGTACAAAATCTTGGATATACCGCAACTTTTCCATTGTTACTTAATATATCCGGAGAGCCAACCTATTTTATGGCATTAAAGGATGATGCAGGATTGGTAAAGATGTATGCCATGGTAAATATTCAGAAATATCAATGGGTTGCAACCGGAGATTCTATTCGAGAATGTGAAAAATCGTATAAGCAGCTATTGAAAAATAACGGTATTTCAGCAGCAATTAATGAGGATAGCAAAGAGGCAACAGGAATTATTAAAAATCTTTTGCCGGTAACATTGGAAGGAAACTCCCATATCTATTTAGCATTGGAAGGAAAAGATGAGATTTTTGATGTAGACCTTTCAAATTCTGAATTACTTGATATAATAAAATATAGTATAGGTGATGAAATAAAACTTTCCTATATGGAAGGCGATACACCTGTAAAAGTAACAGCGATAAAGTAATGGAGGCATAATATGACAGTAAAAGAAAGACTTTTAAAATATGTATCTTACTGGACAACTTCAGAAGATAACAAGGAGGTAATACCTAGTACAGATCGTCAGTTTGTTTTGGCAGATGTTTTGGCAGAAGAACTAAAAGGCTTAGGTTTAACACAAGTAAAACGTGATGAGCATTGTTATGTGTATGGTTTACTCCCGGCAACTCCCGGATATGAGAACAAAAAGGCAATGGGATTTATTTCTCATATGGATACAGCACCATCCTTTTCGGGAAAAGATGTTAAACCGCAGGTAATAGAAAATTATGACGGAAACGATGTGGTATTACCGGGAACAGGTGATGTAATTAAGGTATCAGATTTCCCACATCTTACTTCTTTAAAGGGAAGAACATTAATTACAACAGATGGAACCACTCTTTTAGGCGCAGATGATAAGGCAGGAATTGCCAATATATTAACAGCAGTAGAAGAGGTAATTGCAGAAAAAATTCCACACGGGGATGTTTGGATTGGATTTACACCGGACGAAGAAGTTGGTGCCGGAGCTGATTTATTTAACTTAGACTATTTTAAAGCGGAATATGCTTATACCGTAGATGGCGATTATGAAGGAGAGGTTGCATATGAGAACTTTAATGCAGCATCTGCACATTTTACAATTAAGGGTGTAAATGTACATCCGGGGTCTGCAAAGGACATTATGGTAAATGCAGCATCTATTGCTTGTGAGATTCAGAGTTTGTTGCCGGAGCAGGAAACACCGGAGCATACAGAAGGAAGAGAAGGATTTTATCATTTGGATGAAATGCATGGAGATGTAAATGAGGCACATCTTGACTATATTGTTCGTGATCATGACAGTGATATGTTTGAAAAACGTCAGCATGTATTGCGTGAAATTGAAGAAAAAATGAACCAAAAGTATGGTGCAGGAACAGTAACTTTAAAATTAACGGAAAGCTATCGCAATATGTTAGAAGTAATAGAGAAGAACTTTTTTGTAGTAGAAAATGCAAGAAAAGCAATTCAGGCAGCAGGTATGGAGCCGATTTCTCTTCCGGTAAGAGGTGGAACGGATGGCGCAAGACTGAGCTTTATGGGACTTCCTTGCCCAAATCTTGGAACCGGTGGATATGCATTTCATGGTCCAAAGGAACACGTTACAGTAGAAGGTATGGAAGCAGTTGTGAAGATTATCAAGGAACTTATTAAGAATCCTGTGGATAAGTAAGTAAAAAACAAAAAAAGAAGTGGAAAAAGAGAAGTGATTGTTTTAAGATAAATCAGAAAACAATCACTTCTCTTTTGGTAAAAACTATTGGAATTTTACGGCTGTTCCATAAGCGATAACTTCGGCAGCTCCCTGCATAATTGCAGAAGAAGCATAGCGGATGTTTACAACTGCATCAGCGCCTAAAGATTCAGCTTCCTCTACCATTCTTTTGGTAGCAAGTGCACGAGCATCGTTCATCATATCATTGTAGGCTTTTAATTCTCCACCAACAATGGTCTTAAAACTTTGTGTAATGTCGCGTCCAATATTTTTGGACTGAATGGTACTTCCTTTTACTAATCCAAGCATTTCCAATTCTTTTCCGGAAATGTAATCAGTATTTACTAAGATCATCTTCTTCACCACTTTCTATTTCTTTTATTCTTTCGTATAAATTATAAAAAGATACACATGTTAGCCCACCAAAAATTACAAGCAAAATCATTCGTACAAAACGTGGAATTTCTGGAATAAAAAGAAACAGTGTGCAATACCCCATTAAAATAAGAACCAATATGATGGTAATAATAATAGGGGCAATTAATTTTGAATATTTCATAAACTCCATCTCCCTTAAGAAAATAATATACTTAAAATTTTATTAAGACTAAATCTATTATAGTAGTTCAAGAAATTCAATTCAATGCTTTATAATAAGATTAATAAAATATTAAGCTAAGGAAAAGGTTATTCTAGCGAGATGCAATTAACTTATGAATTGGATTGCCCATAGCGGAAAAACGTTCCTCATATTCAGTCATAACATTTCCTTCGTTCATGGCAGTATCATGATGTAGGTCACGGGTAAATGCATCCAGATTCCAATGAGCTTCTTTTACTTCTTCAAGGGAAAAATCAAACAAGTCAACATTGTCTGTTTTAAATTCCACCACACCATCTTTTTTTAAAATCTGGTCATAACGAGCAAAAAATTGACGAGAAGTTAAACGGCGTTTTGCATGACGATCCTTTGGCCATGGATCAGAGAAGTTCAAATAAATTTTAGAAACTTCATCTTTGTCAAAAACTTCACAAATGGTTTCTGCATCCATACGAATGAAACGAATGTTTTCCAGTGGCTCTTCTTCCATTTTCTGAAGTCCTCGTAAGAGTACGCTGGAATATTTCTCAATACCTACATAATTAGTAGAGGGATTTTGTCTGGCAAGGGTGGTAATAAACTGCCCTTTTCCCATACCTATTTCAATATGAATGGGATGATTGTTTCCAAAAATCTCATTCCAGTGTCCTTTTTGGTGTTCTGGTTCCTGAATGCACCATTTATTTTCAGCAATCACTTCGCGAGAACCAGGTATATTTCTTAATCTCATAAATACCTCCAGAATTCTATATCAATACCATTTATTGTACTATAAAAATTCAATGAAAAAAACCCTATAGAAAAAAATATTGATAAAAAAGATTTCTAATATTATACTATAAGTATTGTAGTAATTAGGAAGGATAGAAAAGAATGAGAAAAAATAGAAAGTGGATGGGATTATTACTGGGCGTAGTAAGTCTTTTCCAAATAAATATATTATCCGTACAGGCAGAAGAATATTGGCCGGAAGGACCAACGGTTGAAGGCGAAGCAGCAATTGTCATGGAAGCTTCTACCGGAACCGTATTGTATGAAAAAAATGCAGATGAACAGTTATATCCTGCAAGTATTACCAAAATAATGACAGCACTTTTGGCAGTAGAAAATAGTAGTATGGATGAACAAGTTACGTTTTCGATGGATGCTGTTTATAAGACAGAAGGTTCTGGTATTTCCCGTGATGTGGATGAAGTTATGAGTATGAAGGATTGTTTATACGGACTAATGCTGGAATCCTCCAATGAATGTGCTTATGCTATTGCAGAACATGTGGGAGGAACGTATGACAACTTTGTTCAGATGATGAATGAGAAAGCAGCAGAGTTAGGATGTACCCATACCCATTTTAATAATCCTCATGGACTGCCGGATGAAAATCATTATACATGTGCCCGGGATATGGCATTGATTTCCCAGGAAGCATTAAAGAATGAAACATTTCGCCTTATTACAAGTACAAGACGGTATACGATTCCGCCAACCAATAAGCATGCGCAGGAAACCTATTTGACGAATCATCATAAAATGTTGAATAACTGGAGAGGTGATTCCACTTACTTGTATGATGGATGTATTGGTGGAAAAACCGGATATACCTCAGTTGCAGACAGTACGTTGGTTACTTTTGCAGAAAGAGACGGTATGACTTTAATCTGCGTAGTAATGAAGGAAAAAGCACCGGGGCATTATGTAGATACCACTAATTTGCTAAATTACTGTTTTGAAAATTTCCAACTGTGGAATGTAGCAGAAAATGAACAAAATTATACTTCTGATAAAATGGAAAATAAAATTTTTGCCAAGGAAGAATCGTTTCTTTCCGTAGATTCACAAGGTTTTATTGTACTTCCTAAGGCAGCCGCGTTTACGGATGCGGTACCGGAGGTAGTGGAAGATACCAAGGCAGCGGATAAAGTAGGAACAATTCAATATACTTATGCAGGGCGAAATGTGGGTGGTGCAGATATTAAAATAAATGGAGCAAAGGTAGCACAGTTCCCATTTGACAAAGCACAAACAACCAATAAGAAGGAAAAGGTTGTTAACATTAATATCAAGTATATTTTAATTGGAATTTTAGTAGCTGTTATATTAGTAGGAGTTGGATTTGGAATTTATCATTTTGCAGATAATTTCTATTTGATTCGTTATAAATTTGGCTCTAAACGACCAAAAGGATTTAAGAAGATTAAGCAAAGAAAAAATCGTCGTAGAAGAAGATGGTTTTAATGTCTTTTTTGAAAGATAAGACACATAAAGTAGAAAAAAGATAAATAGAAAAAAGACAATACCAAATAGGTGTTGTCTTTTTGTATACTTGGGACATTATAAAAAAACTCGTAAGATGTCAGAAAAAATATAATTATTCAGTTATAATACTGTTAATTACAGATAAAACCTTGGATTTGTCTTTGGTATAAATTAAAATACCATTACAGGATTTGACCATTGTAATGTAGTTATTTTTTAATAAATCCCAGTTAGAAAGCTGATAAATCAGATAGTCAAGGCTGGAAGTTGGAGCTTTGATAAAAACGGTTTCACAGGAATCCATAGAATTAAGAAGGAATTCTCCCTGCTTTATAAAATGCTTTAGCTCATTTTCCTGTGCCAGTTGTTCTTTTGTTTTATTAATAATGAAGTAACCCTTTTCATCTTTTGGCATATCCATGGATTTGATTGCTCGTTGCACTTGTTTGGTAAGAGCATCAGAAGCAGGATAAAGGGATTCAAAGTAGCTCATAAAATCAGAGGCTTGGCGAAAATGAGCGTTTGTTCCTTTTTCTGAAACCTCAGTTGTGAGAATGCGTCGGATAATAGTCTCACAGGTTTCTCTGGAAGGGTTTCCTTTCGATTTGTTATTCATGTTTGCATGTCCCTTTCGTTTTTCTTTGATTATACGGCATAAAAAGGTGAGATTCAAGAAAAAGCAGAATTGACAAACCCTAAAACCCATAATAAAATGAAATTACCACATAAAGAGGAATGGAGCGGAAAAAATATGGGAGAAGGACAACAAAAAAAGAAAGATGCGCTAATTGAATTAATTCAGGAAGAAATGAAAAAAAACGGAGGTTTCATGCGCACAGCTCAACTTTACGAACTTCATATGGATTATCGAAAGATACAGAAATTTGTAGAGGAGGGAGTCTTAGAACGAATAAAAAACGGTTGCTATGGAATGGGGTTTTCCAAGCAGTCCGAGGAAGATATGGTAGCAGAGCTTTTTGCAGATGGGGTTTTATGTATGGAAAGTGCACTGTACTACCAAGGGTATATTGCGATACGCCCAGCTTGTTGGCACATAGCTGTGGATAAAAATACATCAAAGTCGCGGTTTAAAATGAGATATCCACTGATACAGCCGTATTACGCTGAACCGGAAGTGTTGAAACTTGGTGTGGAAAAGATAGCTGTTGGAAGCAGAGAGATGTGGATATATAACAAGGAAAGAATGATTTGTGATTGCTTGAAGTTTGAAGAAAAGTTGGAACGAAATGTATTACAGCAGGCTGTTTTAATGTATTTAAGAGAACCGCAAAAGGATATTCAACGGCTTATGGAATATGCCAAAGAGCGTAAGGTGATACAAAAGGTACAAAATAGAATTGGAGTGTGGTTGTAATGAAAGAACAAATAGAAGTTCTCACAGAACAACTGCGTTACGAAGTATTAGAGCGTATATTGGCGAACGGTTATCGGGACAAGCTTTGGATGAAAAAAAGAATAGAAACCGAGAGGGTAGAGCCAGGACTTGTTTTTTATCCGGCAAAGAATAATCAAAAAGAAATGTTAGAAGCATTAAGGGAATTGTTCTTGCCGGAAACTATGGAAGTAAAGAATCTTCCCATTGCCTTGGAAAACAAAAACCGAATTCTTTTAGAATTTGAGCGGGAAAAGTATCATATTCCCTTTTTCATAGAAGTAAAGCCATATAAAGAGATATTATTACATCCGGCAGAAGAAACATTTGAGAAGTTAACGTATCTTCGCTTCCCAACGGAAGAATATCTTGCACAGGGATTCTATGAAATTGTGGATAAGCTGGAACTTTTGAATGATCTTAGTTGGTATAAGGAAATCTATGATATTCTTTTAACAGAAACGATAGACGGAAGAAGGGTAAGGGACTGCTTTGGAAGGCTATTAGAGCGTAAGGCAATCCCATCCTTAGAAAAAAGACTAGATACCATAAAAGGATATGCTGATTATGGGTACATGAAGAAAAAATGGAAAAACGAAAAGAAACGTCAAAGTGGAGCGTTTCCGGAATGGAAAGACGTTATTTTTCTGTTAGTTACCTTTTTTTCTCCCATATATGATGCTGTAATTCGCGATGAAGTGTTCTTTGAGGACTGGATGCCACAGTTGGGCAGATATTTATAGAAAATTATAAAAATCCGGAAAGAACCACACTTGCAATCGTACCGATTAAGGTAGTAAGTAAAGCACCGGCCAGCGTATAGCGGGTCTTTTGTACTTTTGCACTCATAAAGTACACACTCATGGTATAGAAAATAGTTTCGGTGCAACTCATCATAATAGAGGTAATAGTTCCATAGTAGGAATCAGGACCATATTGTTTGAAAATATCCAGTACCAAACCGGTAGCGGCGGAAGAAGAAAACATTTTTACAATAGTAACAGGAACTAATTCAGCAGGGAAATGAAGTGGTTCGGTAATATAACCGAGAAGTGTAGCCAGAAAATCTAAAAATCCGGAGGCGCGTAAAATGCCTACGCCAATCATTAGTCCGATTAAAGTAGGCATAATACCGATAACTGTTTCAAATCCATCCTTGGCACCCTTAATGAAATCGTCGTAAATATGGTGTTTGGTTAAAAGACCATATCCTACAATCGAAAAAATCAATAGAGGAATAATTGCATCGGAAAGAAAAAGGAGGAGATTCATTTTGGAACACCTCCTTTTTTATCTGGTAGGGCAAGCATAATTTTGGCAAATAAAATACCGGAAAAGGTAGAAATTAAAGTAGCAATAATTGCAGGACCAACAATGCGTGCAGGGTTAGCAGAGCCGTATTGGCTACGGTACGCAATCATATTTACCGGAATAAGTTGCAGGGAAGAAATATTAATAATAAGAAAGGTACACATGTCCCGGCTGGCGGTTTTGCTGTGATGATTTAACTTTCCAAGTTCCTCCATTGCCTTTAAACCTGCCGGGGTAGCCGCCCAGCCAAGTCCAAAGATATTTGCAATCATATTGGTGGAAATGTATTCATTGGCTTTGTGGTTAGCGGGAACACCTGGAAACATAAAACGTAAAAAAGGATTTAGCTTTTTTGCGGCACCGGAAATAATACCGGAGTTTTCTGCAATTCGCATAAGTCCCACCCAGAAAGACATAACTCCCACCATAGTAATGCACAGAGTAACAGCTTCTCTGGCGGAGTCTAGAGCTGCATCTGTGACAGAAGTCAGGTTTCCGGTGAGTGCAGCATAGATAATCCCAATTAAAATCATAAAACCCCATAAGTAATTGAGCATTGCATACTCCAAAATATGTAGTTATTTTATTCTATGCAGTTTATGGAAAAGTGTGTATTTTCTTTGAGTTTTTTCTGAAGCTAGTGTATAATAAAATTAGTTCAAGAGGCAGGAGGTATTCTTGTGGATAGTTATAACACCATAAACGAGGTACTGGTAAAATTATTTAATGAAATTATGCATATTGAAGAAAAGGCAATTATTACAGAGGAGTTTAAGGATATCTCAAATAATGATATGCATATTATAGAATCAATCGGTAAAGAGGAACCTAAGAATATGTCTACGATTGCGAAAAGTTTGTCCGTTACGGTAGGAACTCTTACCATTGCCATTAACAATCTGGTAAAAAAGGGATATGTAAGTCGTGTACGAAGTGAGGAAGACCGACGTGTGGTATTGATTTCCTTATCGGAAAAGGGAGATAAGGCTTATGATCATCACAAGAGATTTCATGAGGAAATGGTAGAGGCTACATTAGAAGGCTTAAATAAATCGGAGACAGAAGTGTTAGTGAGGGCATTACAGAACTTAAGTAATTTCTTTAAGGGATATAGAAAGTAAAAGAAAATAGCATACATAGGAAGCATAAGTTCTACATAAAATGAATAGAAAAAAACAGAAACGGAATATATGTAATGAACTTAGCGAATAGATGGAAGAATATGATGAAAAGGCTGCTGGTCGTAATACTGGCAGTCTCATTTTTATTTGAGACAGCTTGTACTTTTGGCGGGCAAGTTCAGACAGGAAAAGAAACACAAGGAGAAAATAAGGCACCAACCCAGTCAGAAGAACAGAAAACAGCAGTTCAACAGGCGTTTTCAGATTACCTCATGCAGGTATTTCGAACGGAAATCACTTCAAGTACCTTAAATATGCACTATACACTGGCACATCCTGAAAACTATGGGATTGAGAAATATCCTGTCACTTTTGGTCAGACCAGTTCCCAACAGTCTATGGAAGCGTCGGCAATTTTAGAAAATTGGAAATACAACTTAAAGAATTTTGAAAAAAAAGAATTAACAGTTTCCCAACAGATGACATATGATATTATCATGGACTTTATTAAATCAGAAACAGGAGCGGGAAAATACAGCTACTATAAGGAACTGTTAAAGCCTACTACCGGAATTCAGGCACAGCTTCCAGTGCTTTTGGCAGAATATACGTTTTATGATGAGCAGGATGTAAAGGATTATTTGACACTCTTGGAAGAAGTTCAAGATTATTTTTCACAGATTATTAAATTTGAAAAAAAGAAGGCACAAAAGGGACTGTTTATGTCGGAATTTGCAGCAACGGATATTGTAACACAGTGTAATAACTTTACAGAAAATCCAGAAGACAATTATATGCTTTCCACTTTTGATGATCGTATAGATGCATTGGAGACAATTAGTCCGGAGCAGGCAGAAGAATATAAAGTACAGAATCGAGAATTGGTAACACAACAGGTCATTTCTGCATATCATAATCTGGCTGAGGAAATGGAGAAGTTAAAAGATAAGGGGAAAAACAATCAGGGGCTTTGCTATTTAGAACATGGAAAAGGGTACTATACATATCTGGTAGCGAATACAACAGGTTCCGCCATGTCGGTAGAAGAAATGCAAAAGCAGACAGAGCAGCAGCGGTTGCAGGATTTATCGGATTTGAAAAAGATATTAAAAGAACATCCTGAGGTGGTAAAGAATGCGGCAAGGTATACGATTCCTACGGAAGATCCAACAAAAATATTAGAGGATTTGCAAAAAAAGATGCAAGGGGATTTTCCGGCATCGCCAGACACATCGTTTACAATAAAGTCGGTACATCCATCCTTGGAAAAATATACGGCACCTGCTTTTTATCTCACACCGCCCATTGATGATATTTCCCAGAATTCTATTTATATCAACGGGTCAAATCATTATGAAAAAATGCAGCTATATACTACTCTTGCTCATGAAGGATTTCCGGGACATCTTTATCAAAATGTCATGGAGCGAAGCTGTGGCTTAGAGCCGATACGGAGCCTGTTTGGCAGCAATGGATATGCAGAAGGATGGGCAACTTATGTAGAAATGCAGTCTTATTATTATGCGGATATTGATAAAAATCTGGCAGCATTTTTACAGAAAAACCAGATTGCAACGCTAAGTCTTTATGCGACAGCAGATATGGGAATACACTATGATGGGTGGAGCCTTGCAGATACTGTAGACTTTTTTGGAACATATCAGATAACAGACAAAAAGGCGATTACAAAAATCTATCAGTTAATAATAGAAGAACCGGCACATTATTTGAAATATTATATAGGATATCTGGAGTTCTTAAATCTAAGGGAATATGCAAAAGAGACATACGGAGAGGCATATAGCAATTATAAGTTTCATCAGGCATTGATGCAAATGGGAAATGCGCCGTTCCCTATTTTGAAGGAATATTTATCAAAATACTTTCAACAGTAGAGGGTGAATATACAAAAGATAACGGATTTATAGGATATTTACTACTTGTTTACAAAAAGTGATAGTAAAATACGCACAGAAAGGATAGAGTGAAATATGAGAATAGAAGGTTGGAAGGAAATAAAAGTTGAAGAAAAATATTTTATTGCAGGAATATTTGCAAAACGAAGATTTTATTGTAAAAAGTGAATGTGCCATTAGCATGTTGAAAACAAAATTGCAAATTATAGATGCGGACTTGGGAATGCGGTATCATCGTAAGGTAATTCACAGCAAAACCAGCAGGATAAAGTCGTATGACAGTATTGTGGCAAAACTAGAACGAAAAGAACTGCCGGAAAATGTAGAAACAGTAAAAGAAAAAATCAATGATTTGATAGGGGTAAGAGCAGTATGTACTTATACGGATGACTTATATGAAATGGTAAAAATGTTATATGCGCAAAAAGATGTAAAGGTAATAAAAGAAAAGGATTATATTAAGAATCCGAAAAAATCCGGCTATCGGAGCCTGCATCTGATTTTAGAGATTCCCATTTGCTTTCAGGAAGACACGCAATGGGTAAAAATAGAGTTACAGTTGCGGACAGCAGCAATGGATTATTGGGCAGGATTGGATTATCAACTTCAGTACAAGAAAGAAAATAAAGAGGCAAGGCGTATTAGTGAGGAATTAAAGGAGTATGCCAACGCCATAGAAGAAATAGACCGTAAGGTGTTGGAATTGAGAAAAAGGATAGAGGCTATCTGAGTATTTTCAGATAGCCTCTATTATAATATCAGACTAAGATTCTAACAATGCAGCATATACGTCCCGCTTAGAAATGCCGCGATCTTTTGCAACTAATTTCATAGCCTCTTTTCTGGAAATACCCTGTTCTTCGTAATGCGCCATATGTTCCTCTAAGGAAAGGGATTCCCAAGCCTTGCGTTCTTCCCGGATAAGTTCTTCCTGGAGTTTTCCCTGAATGACAAGAACAAATTCTCCTTTTGGTTCATTTTCCTGATAGTAAGAAATGGCACCGGAAAGAGTAGTCTGAAAGGCTGTTTCATATCGTTTTGTCAATTCACGGCAAAGAGTGAGAGGTCTGTCTCCTAAAACATCAAAAAGTTCTTCTAACGTTTTTTTCAAATGGTGTGGAGCCTCATACAAAATAATGGTACGGGTTTCTTTTTCAAGAGATGTTAAAATTGCCTGTCGTTCCTTTTTCTCCCGTGGCAAAAATGCTTCGAAGGCAAAACGTCTGGTAGGAAGTCCGGAAAGGGTTAATGCGGTAATGCAGGCGGCTGCGCCGGGAAGAGAAGTTACCTCAATACCTGATTCGTAACAAATTCGTACCAAATCTTCTCCCGGATCGGAAATACCGGGTGTTCCTGCATCCGTAATGAGAGCCACGTTCAGACCGGATTTCATTTTGTCTACCAGTTGGTAGGCTTTTTCTATTTTGTTGTATTCGTGGTAACTGGTCATAGGTGTTTTTATTTCAAAATGATTTAATAATTTAATGGAATTGCGTGTATCTTCTGCGGCAATTAAATCCACTTCTTCTAAGGTTCGTAACACTCGTAACGTAATATCTTCTAAGTTGCCGATGGGTGTTGCACATAAGTATAATTTTCCCTGCATGGTGTGTATTCTCCTGAAAAACTTGTATTCGTTTATTATTTGAATCATATCACATTTTGTATTTTGTGACAATCATAAGGATTTTTTAAAAAAAGTAGGAATAATATGGAAAACAGATGAATATAATGTATCAGGAACAAAAAAAGGGGGAAATCGCAGATGGAAGAAAAAGAATTTTTAACAACAATTTTAGAAAAAACAATGCTGATTTCGGAAAAGAAAAAGTTTTATAGCGGAAATGTGACAGAAAAAAATTTAGAAAATCTGAGAAATTGGAAAAACCAAAAAAATCTAGTGGATGAAAAGGTTTTCAGATTAATATTAGAAAAAGAAGAAATGAGCGAGGATGAATTTGCATATGCCATAACACCCATTCATATTTCGGACAAGCTGGACAAGCCTCAATGGTTGCAGGTATTAGCGGATATTATGGAAGAGTTTGAAGAAGATAAGATAAAAAGTATTGAAAAAGTAGATATATCCATGGTAGTTTTTCCATTTATGGCATATGTGGGAAGAAGGTTAAATGAGTTTGACTGGGGACAGTCTGAAATAGGATTATCGGAACAAGCATTTCAGACTATATTACAAAGTTGTATGGTTCAAACAATTCATTTTTTTGAAAAGTGTGTTGTAATTGAATTAGAAAACTATAAAAATACATATGGATTTGAAAAAGAAGACAAGGCAGAGCAATTTCAGGAATTTTTAAAAAAGCAATTTGCAACCCAAAAGCAGTTTTATGATTTCTATAAAAAGTATGCGGTTAGCAGTAGATTGGCAGCAGTTCGAACCATATACTTTCTTAATAATATGAAAGAATTTTTTACAAATCTGATAGAATGTGCCAGTGAAATCAGCAAAGAGTTTCAGATACAGGTTGGGGAAATTAAAAACCTGGGATTATCTGCCGGCGATTCTCATGAAAAAGGGAAAGAAGTAATTCTTGTTCAGTTTGAAAACAGCCGTGTAGTTTATAAGCCTAAAAATTTAGACATATGTCAGGCATTTTCCCGATTTGTAGAAATTATAAATAAGGATTTCCAAGGATTACCACTTAAAACACCAAAAGGCGTATACAAAGAAAACTGTGCGTTTTTGGAATTTATAGAATATAAGACATGTACCAATACCAAAGAAATAGAGCATTACTATGAAAGATTTGGATATACGCTGGCATTGGGATATTTTTTGGCAATTACCGATCTTCATTTAGAAAATATTATAGCATGTGGAGAATATCCCATTATTGTAGATGGTGAGACTATGATGCAAAACAGTATCAAGTTCTATAAAAAAGAAAGCGTCATCAGCCGATTTTATTCCAAGTATTTTACAGAGACCATTTTATCCACGGCGTTACTGCCAAATACGGTAAAACTGGACGATAATCTGGAGCTGAGTGCATTGGCGGGAGATGAACAGACCTCTCATAAGAAATATTTATCAGTGGTAAATCCGGAGACTTCTGATTTCCATTTTGAAGAACGAGAGTATACCATGAGCAGTTCTAATAATATACCTATGCTAAATGACCAAAAGGTTGATTTTAAGGAATATCGTTATTTTATTATTTGCGGTTTTGAAAAAATGATGAATTATTTTTATAAAAACAAACAGCGATTAATACAGGGAGAAAATGCACCATTAACCGTATTTCAAGATAAAAAAATTCGATTTTTGGCAAAAGGAACCCAAAAATACGGGGAAATGTTTGAATTTTTAAATCATCCTTCCTGTTGCAGTGAAATGTCGGTGCGAGAACGAATTTTACAGAATATATGGGCATATCCTCACTTTAATAAGGATATTATCAAAAGTGAATATAGAGATATGTTGTTTAATGATATTCCCATTTTTTATAGTAGTACAAGCTGTCGGGATTTGTATGACAGCTATGGAAACGTATTTAAAAATTATTTTGATGAAACAGGATATCACAAGGTTGTAGATAGAATTGAGAATTTCGATAAAGAGCAGCAAAAGATTCAGATGGATCTGTTGTATATGCATTTGGGAATTTATGATGAATATAAGCCAATAGAGTTTGGAAGAAGAAAATATACATTTTCTAAGGGGAAGGTGAATGGAATAGCAGAGGCAGAAAAAATAGCAGAAAAGCTCATAGAGAATGCACAGGAAGATGATATGGGAAATATCACCTGGAATGTTATTCAGATAACAGAACAGACGGCAACGTTTGGAATGGCGGGGCTGGATTTATACGAAGGAATTTCCGGTATAGCACTGTTCTTTTTAGAAGTTTCAAGAGTGACCGGAAAACAAAAATATATGGAATATTACCATAAGTGCATGAAATGTTGTGAAAAAGATTTTGATTATTCGAAAGAACGTTATTCCGCATATTGTTCTAAGTTTTCCGTTTTATTGCCGATTTTAGTTGAAATGAAATGGAAGAAGAACAGTAGTTATGAAAAGTTACTCCATAAGGCAGTCAAGCAGTTAGAGGGGAAAAGCAAAGAAGAAATTATAAAATCAGATGGATTTCAAATAGATTGGATTGGCTGTGCAGGATTTCTGGTATTGTTAATGGAAGTGCAGGAGTATGCAGATTGTCTTACAGAAAAGGAAAGAGAGATATTGGAACTGTTCTGCAAGAGATTGTTTGAAATTATAACAGAACAGATAGGCGGTAGCTTTTCAGAGGTTGGACAGGCACATGGAATTAGCGGTGTAATGTTAGCCTTGGCAAGATATGTAGAAAAAGATAATACAGAGTATGGAGAAACGGTAAAAGAGTTGATTCTTCTATACTTAAAAAAAGAAATGGAAGAGTATGAAGAAAAGCAAGAAGATATGGATAAATGGTGTCGGGGACTTAGTGGAATGATATTGTCCCGATTAGAAATTAATAGATATATTTCAAAGGAAGAAATACATAAACAGTTAGAGCTTCTTACAGATAAATTGATTACTTGTCAGCAGGATATATTTGTAGGTGACAGTCTTTGCCACGGAAATGCAGGAACAATATTTGTAATAAAACTACTGATAGAAAATGGTGTTCCGCAAGTAGAACAATTAGAGGAAGTTTTGGAGAAAATGTTACGCCAGGTGACAGGAGAAAGTCTATATAACGGTTATAGGTTGGTAAATACACCAACTGTAGAACAACCGGGATTATTTACGGGAAGTGCAGGAGTAGGATATATGTATTTAAAAGTAGCTGATACAAATGTTCACAATGTATTTTCAATGTTGTTTTGATATTTTTGGATAATATTTATCCATTAATATAAAGATAATCTGCTATTCAGGGCCCATAGTAGAAACGTCAAAACTATATAAAATTTAGGAGGATATGTAATATGAGTAGTAAGAATGTAAACAATTTAGTAGGAAAGTCTTTTGAAGAATTATCAGTGGAAGAAATGATGGAAATGCAGGGTGCAGCAAATGCAGATGCAAATTCCACAGTTGTAATTCCAATTTCTACAATCGAAATTTCAGAAGCAGTTTCTGTATTAGTTTCAGCACTTTCTGCTAGCACAATTTCTGTAGTAGCAAGCAAGAAAAATAAGTGCAAATAATAGGCGGTGAGAAAATGAAAGAAGAAAAATTGTCTAATTTAGTAGGAAAATCCTTTGAAGAATTGTCCGTAGAGGAAATGAATGAAATGCAGGGTGCACAAAGTGCAGGTGCAGGTCAGGTAAATTCTTCTGCCAGTATGATTGCATCCGTTGTTTTTACAGTTGCATCAGCGGGATTATCCGGTCAGGTGTCTAAGGCAGTGTCTACACTTGTTACGGCAGCAAAGAATTGTGCATAATATGTTAAGATTAGTAAAATGCTTGCTATGGTATTAATCCATAGCAAGCAGATTGCGTGGAGAAAGTCATGGAAAAGAAAATTTTTGCTTTTATTGGCAGCAGAGCTGCTAAGAAAAAAACATATTCGTTTGTAAAAGAAATAATTACGGAAATCGGTCATCAGGAACAGATTCAATATGAAATAGTGACCTTAAATGATTTACATATGAAACCATGTATGGGATGTGAGAGTTGTTTTACTCAGGGAGCATGTATCCAAAGGGATGATTTATGCTTATTAGAAGAAAAAATATTAGAGTCAGATTTATTTATTTTTGCAGCACCGGTATATATGCACGGAATGCCGGGAGAAGTAAAAAATATTATTGATCGGCTGGCTACCTGGGCACATACATTTCGATTAGCAGGAAAAAATGTAATATTAGTATCAACTTGTGATACCAATGGACACACTTCCGTAGTAGATGATTTACATTTGAAATTGTTATATATGGGAGCAAGAATTATTGATAAATATGTTGGAGCTAATTTCATACCAGAGGGATTAAACACAGATACAAATTTAATTTTGTTAGAAGAGGCAGATAAAGAGCTTCCAAGATTGGTAAAAAGGTCTGTAGAAAGATGGAATAGTAAAATGCAGTCCAATAGATTTCATGAAAGTTTATTTCAAAAGTATCATGAATTACATTCCTATCTGTGCAGCGAAGGAAAAATAAATGGAGAAACCAGATATTGGAAGGAATCTGGATTACTGGATTGCAAAAATTATCAGGAATATATAAATCTGGTATTGGCAAAGGGGAAGAGTTGTAATGGTTAATTTTATTGGAAGTTATGAACATTCAGAATGTGGATTAGCATGTGTGGCAATGATGATTGATTATTATGGTGAAGATGTTACATTGGCACAATTGCGGGAAAAGTACGGTGTTCCTATGGGCGGATACAGTATCAGTCAGATGGTACAAGTATTAGAAGACTATCATATTCAGGCAAAAGCCATTAAAACAGATAATATAGCAGAGCTACAAAGGCTTAAAATACCGTTTATTGCCTATTGGAATAAAAATCATTTTGTAGTAGTTGAAAAAATAAAACAAAATGAAGTAAAAATAATTGATCCTGCACAGGGAAAACGAAAAGTATTCATAGAAGAATTTACAGAGAGTTTTTCAAGTGCACTTATTTATATTACTTCAGAAAAAAAGCATAAGAAGAAAAATGTGGATAAGACATTAATAAATATTGTAAAAAAGAGTAGGAGGGAAATTGCACTTTCACTGGCAATGTCCTTTATTCTTCAACTAATAGCATTATATATTCCGGTATATATCAAGCGGTTAATTGATAATTATCAAACCAATAGTAATTACGCAAAATTACTTTTGGTAATGCTGGGAATTATATTATTTTATTATTCCTTTAGTTTGATAAAAATGCGTATAATTACTTCTTTTCAAAACAGTTTTGACAGAGACCTATCATCAATTACAATAGGGCATCTATTAAAACTTCCTTACAAATTTTTTGTAAACAGAGGAAAAGGAGAAATTATATTTACTATTAACTGTAATCAGTATATTCGGGCAATTTTGTCCAATCAGATGTTAAGTCTGTTTTTGGATATTATATTTTTAGTGCTGTATTTTTTGCTCATGTTCAGCTATTCTGTAGAATTATCTATCATTACTATTGTTTTAGGTGTAACACTGGTAATGGTTTCCGTAATAAATTCAAAAATTATTATAAAAAAGAATGAAACCCAGTTAACGAATATTACAGATGTGCAGAATATAACAGGAGAAATTGTTAATAATATAGAGACATTGAAGGCAATAGGTGCGGAAGACGAATATTATGAAAAGTGGTCTCAGTCCTTTGAAAAACAGCTAAAAATGGAAATAGAAAAGGCAAAAATCGACTCAGCGCTTGGAAATATACCTGTTGCAATTCAGGCTGTGTATACATTGATAATTTTTGTTGTGGGGGTTATAATAAAGGCGAAAAGTAATTTGTCTTTAGGTACAATTGTAGCATTCAATACCATTGGAGTATCATTTCTTAGTCCACTGTTATCATTAGCAAATTCTTATTTGCAATTATCAGCAGTAAAAATATATATTAATCAGTTGATAGATGTGATTCATTCAAAACCGGAAAATGAAGAAAAGAACAGTCGTTTAACAGTTTTGGAAAATGGTAAAATTGAAGTGAAAAATTTACACTATAAGTACGATTATTTTTCAAAGGAAGTATTACGGAATATTAATATTACAGTAAAAGATAAAGAAAAAGTAGCAATTGTAGGAAAGTCCGGTTCGGGAAAATCTACATTTTTAATGCTTCTAGCTGGAATGTTTGTAAGTTCTTCGGGTGAAATTTGTGTGGGAAATCAACAAATTAGTAAGGAAGAAGTCAATAAGAATAATTACCGGAAGCAGTTGGGAATTGTATTACAGCAAAGTATGTTATTTAACGGTACCGTAAAAGAGAATATCGAAATGGGAAGAAAAGTAGAGGAAGGAGAATTTGAAAGGGCAGTATACAATGCAGACCTGACGGAGCTAATAGAGAGCTTTTCAGCAAAAGAAAATACGATTATTTCTGAGGATGGAAGTAATATTTCCGGAGGTCAGAAACAAAGATTATGCATTGCGCGTGCAATTTTAAAGCAGCCAAAGGTTATTCTGCTGGATGAACCCACCAGTTCGCTGGATAATGTATCAGAGAGACGCATTATGGAGCATTTGTTTCAAATGCAGTCCACGGTTATTGTAGTGGCGCATAGATTATCAAATATTGAAAGGTTTGATAAAATTATTGTGTTAAAAGATGGGGAAGTGGAAGCAACCGGAACGCATGATGAATTACTAAAGACAAGTCAATGTTATAGAGAGCTATATTATAAAGGGGTTTAAGGAGAGTGGTTTTAAAAGGAGGTACAATTATGGACAATGAAAATGGAAATAAAATCACACTTTTATCGATTGTAGCAATGATTCCATTTTGGGTGCTGTTAGGAGCAATGATTGGATGGCGAATCGGTGGAAATCAGGGACTTTGCTTTGGAATCGTGTTAGGATTTATTGCAGGAAAAATATTTAATAAGTGGGTACAAAAAGAGAAAGACAATGAACAATAACATATGTAGTAAAAGAAAGAGTTACATATAGTTTCTAAAAAGGAAACATATGTAACTCTTTTATACGATTATTCTCCATAAATCTCATAAATTTCATCCGTATACACCCCTGGTTCTTTATATACAATCAGGGGTTTTTCTACGGTAATTCTGGGTTTCCCACCACGAAGTCCCTCAATCAATACCATATTTGGCTCCTTATCTATAAAAGGGTGGACCAGGCGCATACGTTTTGGTTCTAAGCCGTATTGGTGCATGAGGCACATGATTTCAGACAGACGAAATGGACGGTGCACCATATAAAAACGCCCGCGGGGTTTTAGTAGTCTGGCACTTTCCCGAATCACATCTTCCAGTGTACAAAGAATCTCATGCCTTGCAATGGCCTTTGCCTCATTGGGGTTGGTAAGTCCATGTTGTCCAGTCATGTAAGGGGGATTTGTGGTTACTACATGAAAAGAAGATGCTCCAAACTGTGCTGAAGCATCTTTGATATTTCCGATTTCAATGTCAATCTTATTTTCTAAATGATTATATGCCACACTGCGTTTTGCCATATCGGCACTTTCAGGTTGAATCTCCAGTCCGGTAAAATGTGCTCCCTGCGTTTTGGCTTCCAGTAGAATGGGAATAATTCCTGTTCCGGTTCCAAGGTCAATGGCAGTTTCTCCAGCCTTCACATTGGCAAATCCGGAAAGAAGAACTGCATCCATACCGAAGCAAAACTTAGCAGGATTTTGAATAATGGAATAACCATTGCGGTGAAGATCATCTAATCGTTCTTGCTCTAATAAGGTAACAGACATAATAACTCCTTATCATACAAAGAAATTTATTTTGTATCGTCAAGCTTAGAAGTACCCTTGTCTTCTAAAGCTGCCAGTTCCTTTAATTCCTCAGCGGAAAGTTTTACATTATCTTTCTTGCGTTTTGGCTTAAAGCGGAGCTGGTCTACACGATATTCCCGAATTTCTTTTTCGTCATCGATTTCTACGATTACTTTTACCATCTGACGTAACACGCTGACACTTTGTACTTCGCCCTTTAAGTGGTCGTCAGTAGTAACATAATCTCCCACATTTGGAAGACGGCTATTTAGGTATTCGTAAGTTTCCTCTTCATTTTTCAAACAGCACATCAGTCTGCCGCATACACCGGAAATCTTAGCAGGATTCAAAGAAAGATTCTGTTCCTTTGCCATTTTGATAGATACCGGGGCAAATTCAGATAGGAAGGTGTGACAACAAAGTGGACGGCCACAAATACCAATACCACCTAGAATCTTAGTTTCGTCACGAACACCAATCTGGCGCAATTCAATACGAGTACGAAATACTGCTGCAAGGTCTTTTACCAGTTCACGGAAGTCAATACGTCCGTCGGCGGTAAAATAAAACAACAGTTTATTATTGTCAAAAGTATATTCGGCATCAACCAGTTTCATTTCCAAACCGTGTTTTTGAATTTTTTCCAAACAGATTTTAAAAGCATCCTTTTCTTTTTCACGGTTTTTGGCTTCTATTTTTTCATCCTCATCGGTTGCAATTCGAATCACCGGCTTCAAAGGCTGAATGACATGTTCTTCATCTACATCTCTTGGAGCAATGATGACAGAACCGAATTCAATACCGCGGGCTGTTTCCACAATTACATGGCTTCCGATGGTCAGGTCAAATTTCTGTGGGTCAAAGTAATAAATTTTTCCGGCAGTACGGAATCTGACTCCAACTACTTTTATCATGTTTTAATTCTCCTTTATGGTAAGCAGTAGTAATTCCATTACCAAATCGAAGTTAACGTTAGCGTTGAGACGGCGTTTTGCTTTATCCAAGGCTTCGATAATCGTTTCGATTCCGCTGTAGGAACTTTTACTTGCTTGCAATTTTATATCATAAACCTCATCCTTAAAAATAAGGGAGTTTGCGTCTGAAGTTGCTTTGTATAGCAGAACATCACGAAACCAAATCATCATGATGTCAAAATAATCATTAATAGAAAGTTTATACTCACCGATTTGCTTTACCGCTTCCATCAACTCATAGAGTTCAATATCCTTGATACGCTTTAAAAGCTGAATGGCGGAAGATTTTATTTCATTAAAATCCTCAGAGTTAGCAAGCTGAATTGCTTTTCCAACATTACCCTGTGCAAAAGCAGTACAAACATCAGCTTTATAGTCCGGAACCTGACAGTCCTTCATTAAAAATTCACGAATAACATTATCCGGAACTACTTTAAGATCCAGCGTAATACATCTGGAAAGTATGGTAGGCAGAAAAGAATCTGCATTTGTAGTAAGAAGCAGGATAATGGCATAAGCAGGAGGCTCTTCAATGGTTTTTAAAAGAGCATTTTGTGCCTGCTGGTTCATTTTTTCCGCTTCATCAATAATATAGACCTTATATGGAGAAGCATAAGGCTTAATATCTACATCATTATTAATCTGTGTACGAATGTCATCTACGGAGATTGTGTTTGGCTTCTCATGGCGTAGATATATTACATCCGGATGATTGTCAGACAACATCTGTTTGCAGGAATGACATTCCATACAACCATCTGTGCCATGCTTTTCACACTGAAGTGCCATGGCAAAGCTTTTAGCCAGCATCATTTTACCGGACTTTTCCGGACCGTTAAAAATGTAAGCATGGCTTACTTTATCCATGGAAATGGCATTTTGTAAGTGTTCAATAATCTGTTGGTGCCCAATAATGCTTGAAAATCCAGCCATATTCATTCCTCGATTCTATTGAATTAGGTGGAAACATCTAAAAGAAGTCCCCGAATTTCTCCAATTTTACTTAAAATAGTAAGGTGGTCTTTTTCGTCCTTTACCAGTTCGCCGGCCAAATCATCCAGATTCTTATCTACCAGCTTTACAATACCATAAACACGATGGCGTCCACGGCGATCCAAAAAGTTTTCTCTGGAAAACTTATGAGAACGGTTTACAACTTCGTTTAAAAAGTCCTTTACCAGTTCACGGTATTTCTTCATATCACGGATGTCCATGTGCTCCGCTAATTTTTCTCCCTGTGTAGTAATGTCTGACATCAGACCATTTAGTTTTTCTTGTAGTTCAGCCTCTTCAATATGGCTTGCAAGTGTAAATTTAAAGGTGCCGTCACTTTTTTCTACAGTCTGTGTGGTATCTACCGGAGTAGTACCGGTTACCTGATTTACTTTAATATCCATGGAGTCACCTGCCTTTCCTTCTTAATTATATATCGGCGTTTTCCGAGGAAAAACCAAGACATTTTCCAATATAAGAAATAAGCTGCTTTAGACATTCTTCTAAGTTATCATTGTGAAAAACATCCGTAATTCCTGCCTGAGCGAGCTTTTCCGGTGAAAAGTCTGATTCATCTGCCAGAAAACGGCGGCATAGTTCTGCATACTTTGGTTCTTGTTGTAGTCGTTCTCGTGTTAGTGCACGTTGGAGACGCTCACCGGAGTCCACCTCAATATAAAGTGGAACCAGATGCTTTGTACCAAAGTATTCCTGAAGCTTTTGAAAAGATTCCAGTGTACCGATAACCAGATAATCATGCTTGGCAAGGTCAATCTGATGATCATTCACGGTAAAATACTTCCAAATACCATGTACCGTGTGATAAGCACGCAATTCAATAATTTTATCTTCCTGCTCCAGAGACTTTAGTTGGTCTTCCGTTAGAAAGTAGTACTCTACACCGTTGGTCTCGCCGCTTCGAATTGGGCGGGTGGTGTAGGAAACCAGTGTTTTTAGAGGAAGATTGCCATCTGATAGGATGCGTTTATATAAAGTGTCCTTTCCACAAGAACTTTTTCCAATTAAACAAAATATTTTTCCCATATATATTCCTTAAATAATTTATATATACCGATTGTGATAAAATGGTATAATACACTTTATTAGTATAATATAAGAAACGCAATTTTACAAGGAGAGCAAGATGAAAGATTATAAAAATTACATATTTGACTTATACGGAACACTGGTAGATATTCATACCGAAGAGGGAGAGGACGAGTTATGGAAAAAATTGTCATTCTTTTACGGATTTTACGGAGCGGTCTATGAGCCGGAGGAGTTGCAGGAGAGTTATCTTGCATTGGTAGCAAGTGAAAAAAACAGTTATGCCCATGAAGCATATCCGGAAATTGAATTGGAGTATGTATTTCAGAAGTTATTTGAAAAAAAGGGAGTACAGGCAGATATGGAGCTGGCAGTACATGCAGGACAGTTTTTCCGAATTTTATCCATGGAATATGTCAAGCTTTACGATGGTGTAAAAGAGATGCTGGAGTTATTACACAAAAAGGGAAAAAGGGTATATCTTCTTTCCAATGCGCAAGAGATATTTACCACTTATGAGTTACGCTATTTGGGACTGATACCTTACTTTGATGACATTTTTATTTCCTCCAGTTGTCAGTGCAAAAAGCCGGACATCAAGTTCTATAAGATGTTACTGGAAAAACATCAGTTGAAGATTGAGGATTGTGTAATGATTGGAAATGATAATACCACAGATATTGCAGGAGCAAAAGAACTGGGAATGGATTCGTTATATATTCATTCTAACTTATCACCGGAGCTTACCGGAGAGCCGGATAGTACTTATTATATGGAAGAAATGGATATGAAAAAGTTAATGGAAATGTTGTAAGTATCTGAATACAAAGAGATAAAAATACGGGTAAAATTATTTGACTACCCGTATTTTTTTATTTTCCGTATCCGCCAGTCCTTCCACTGCTAACCCCTGTTTCTGACACAGTCGAATATTATCAACCAATTTTTCCGAAACAACTTCTCCCGGTGCAATCATAGGAATTCCCGGTGGATAGAGATAGATATATTCCTGACTGACACAGCCGATAGCATCTGCTAAGGGAACGGTGTCACAATTTTTTTCTAATGCCTCAGATATAGAAAGTGCCTGCGGCGGGATTGAATAAAGTTCCTGACAAGTGAGGGAGGAGCTTTGGGTATCAGCAGTGCTTGAGGTAATGTTACAGTCAATTTCCAATAAGGCTTGAATTAGTCGGTCAAATCCTTCTTTTGTATCCATCACACTGGTAAGTGCAGTAACATAATGTCCGGAAGCCATTTCCATTTGTAAATGATATTTATTTAACAAAATGTCATATAATTTCTGTCCGGTCAATTCCGTATCTTTTGTGGAAATCAAAATCTTGGAAAAATCGTGTCCGAAGCAGACCTCCTGTTTACAAGAATCTGTGGTAAATACAGAAAGGTGTTTTGGCTGTTTTGCCTGCTGATAGAAATCATTTAGCAACTGGGTAAAGTTTTGCATAAGTTCTGCACCCTCTGTTGCCATAGTGCGAAGTCCCTGCTCAATGGAGGACATTAGAATGTAAGAGGGTGAGCTTGTTTCATAAATATTCAAAAAACTTTTTACGGTATCAACAGGAATCCGCTCTGAATTTACATGAAGTAATGCAGTTTGTGTAAAACAAGGCAGCGTTTTATGAACACTGTGGATAACAATATCAGCACCACATTCCAAAGCAGAAACAGGAAACGCATTAGAAAAACGAAAATGTGCGCCGTGTGCTTCATCTACAATAAGCGGAATGTTATGGGCATGAACGATGTCTGCAATTGTGCGGATATCGGATACTACACCATCATAGGTAGGAGAAGTAAGAAAAACCGCCTTTGCCTCAGGATGGGCGGCTAAGGCTTTGGAGACTGTTTCTGGAGTTATAGAGCCCATAATGCCAAAGGCGGTCTCTTCCGGCATAAGATAGCAGGTCTTTAATTGGCGCAAAAAAGCTGCGTGATAGGCGGCTTTATGGCAGTTTCGACCCATGAGAAGTGTGCCTTCTCTGGGAAGAGCGGCACTAATCGCACTTAGAATACCACAAGTGCTTCCGTTGACAAGGAAAAAGCTTTCCTTGGTATGATAAAGGGAAGAAGCACGGTTTTGCGCCTCTTTTAAAATATCTACTGCATGATGCAGGTTATCAAAACCGTCGATTTCGGTAATATCAATGGCATATGGATTGAGAAAGTCCGTTACATGTCGTTTGTGTCCGGGCATATGAAAGGGATAATAGCCGGACTTACTGTAAGCGGTCAGTTTTTTATCTAAATATTCGGTTGGTTCCAATATTGGTTTCATGGAAAGTCTCCTTATAAATATCATTATATCATTTGCTAAGTATTTCTATTATATCATTGGAAAAGAAGGCTGTCATGAAAATGTGTGAAATGTAGCTGAA
>JAAYPT010000046.1 GCA_012519695.1 Clostridiales bacterium
ATGGATTGTAATATATTCATAATAGAATTTTACAATAAAGAAAGACAAAGGAAAACCCCTTCCCCTCATGAATGAGGGGTCAGGGGAGTTGAGAGTGTCGAAGACACTTTCTTGTATCATAGGAAATTACGTCCTATTGTAGAAAAAATACTATTGGTGCAAGGAGAATAGAAATTGAGTATAAAAGTTGCAATCGCAAGTACAGATGGGAAAGTCATTAACCAACATTTTGGTCATGCAGAAAAATTTCACATAGTAGAGATTGGAGAAGAAGAGTATTCCTATCGGGAAACCAGAGAAGTGGCAAGTTGTTGTAATGGTGGAACACATGAGATGTCTTCTTTCGAAAAAGTTGCAGAAACGTTGCAGGATTGCAAGGCAATTCTGGTAAGTAGGATTGGACCGGGAGCTTTAGCCTATATGGAAACCAAAGGATTTACAATTTTCGAAGCTCCTTGCAGGGTAGATGAGGTTTTAAAGAAAATCATAGATGAAAAAATACTGGAGGTGAGAGAATGACAATTTCATATCAGGAATTGGTGTTACGACATCCTTGTTTTGCAAAAGGGAAAAAAGGAGAAACAGGGCGCATTCATTTACCGGTTAGTCCGGAATGTAATATTAGTTGTAAGTTTTGTGATAGACGGGTAAATGATTTTGAATATCGTCCAGGAGTTACTTCAAAGGTTTTAAAACCGGAAGAGGCGGTAGATGCCGTGCGACGGGCAATAAAATTATGTCCACAGATTCAGGTAGTAGGGATCGCAGGCCCGGGCGATACGTTAGCAAACGATAATGCACTAGAGACATTTCGTTATATCAAGAAGGAATTTCCAAATTTGATTGCCTGCATGAGCACCAATGGATTGTTGCTTCCAGAGCGGGCAGAGGAAATAAAAGAAGTAGGCATTGATTCACTAACTGTAACGGTTAATGCAGTGGACCCGGAAATTGAGGCAAAATTAAATACAGGAATATATTATCATGAAAAAATTTACAAAGGGGTAGAGGCAGCGCAGATTCTTATTAAAAATCAATTAGAGGGAATTCGTAAGGTTTCACAGTATGGAATCACATTGAAGGTCAATACAGTATTAGTTCCGGGAATCAATGATGACCATATTGAGACAGTAGCTAAAACAGTGGCACAAGCAGGTGCGGATATATACAATATTATCCCGCTAATTCCACAACATGAGCTTTCAGATTATCCAGCGCCAACCTGCCAACAGATAGATGCAGCAAGGCAAAAGGCGGAACAGTATATAGATGTATTTCGACATTGCCAGAGATGTCGGGCAGATGCAGTAGGAGTTCCAGGAGAAAAAGATTATGGAGAGCAGATATATTTGAAACGGGTTTCCTTTAAAGAAACATTTTCTCATGGATAAGAGAAGTAATAACAAAGTAAAACAAAAGGAATAGAGGAGAAAAGAAATGGCAAATAGTAAAACAAGACAGATTGCAATTTATGGAAAAGGAGGAATTGGAAAGTCCACTACCACACAGAATCTTACCGCAGGACTTGCAGAACTAGGGAAAAAAGTCATGGTAGTAGGATGTGATCCAAAGGCAGATTCTACCAGACTTTTATTAGGTGGATTGGCACAAAGAACCGTATTAGATACTCTGCGTGAGATTGGAGAGGATATTGACCTTGACCAGATTATGAAAGAAGGATATAAGGGAACACGTTGTGTGGAGTCCGGTGGACCAGAGCCCGGAGTAGGCTGTGCAGGTCGTGGAATTATTACCTCCATTGGACTGCTGGAACGTTTAGGGGCATATACGGATGATTTGGATTATGTATTTTATGATGTATTGGGAGATGTAGTTTGTGGAGGATTTGCAATGCCGATTCGTGAGGGAAAGGCAAAGGAAATCTATATTGTAGCCAGCGGTGAAATGATGGCATTGTATGCAGCAAATAATATTGCAAAGGGAATTCAAAGATATGCAAAACAAGGTGGTGTTCGTCTTGGTGGAATTATATGTAACAGTCGAAATGTTGACCGGGAAATCGAACTTTTGCGAGCCTTTGCAGAAGAATTAGGAACACAGTTGATTCATTTTGTGCCACGAGACAATATTGTACAGCATGCCGAGATTCGAAAGAAAACCGTAATTGATTATAAACCGGATGCACATCAGGCAGATGAATATCGGGAGCTGGCGAAAAAAATTGAAGAAAATGAGCTCTTTGTAATACCAAAGCCTATGACGCAGGAAAGATTAGAAGAGATTCTTATGGAATTTGGTCTTATGGATATAGCGGATGATTACAACATATAGGAATTTGCAGATGTTCATCTTACGGATGAATAAAGGAGAGATTGTAGATGAGCAGTTACATAAGGACAGAAAATCTGTATAAAAGTTTTCGGACAAAAGGAAACAATGTGCAGGTATTAAAAGGAATTAATCTTGAAGTGCAAAAAGGTGATATTTATGGTGTGGTAGGATTCAGTGGAGCAGGAAAGTCTACACTTGTAAGATGTATCAATCGTTTGGAAGAACCGGATAGTGGAAAGGTATTTATAGGAGAAACAGAGATAACAGCATTGTCAAAACGTGAGTTAGCAACAAAAAGGCGGAAAATTGGGATGATATTCCAAAATTTCAACTTGTTTGATGCCAAGACAGTATTTGAAAATATTGCATATCCGTTGGAACTTGAAAAGGCAAAGAAAAAGGATATTCAAAAAAGAGTGGATGAGTTATTGGAATTAGTAGGACTCACAGAAAAAAAGCATGCCTATCCCGGTCAGCTTTCCGGTGGACAAAAACAGAGAGTAGGAATTGCAAGAGCGCTTGCAAACAATCCGGATGTGCTGTTAAGTGATGAAGCTACCAGTGCATTAGATCCACAATCCACGCTTGCAATTTTAGATTTGCTACGAAAGATTAACAAAGAATTAGGGCTTACCATTATCCTGATTACCCATGAATTGGAGGTAGTAAAATATCTTTGCAACAATGTGGCAGTGATAGAGGATGGAATTATCGTAGAAGAGGGAGAGGTTAGAAATATTTTCCTAAATCCCAATAGTAATACAGGAAAAGTATTTTTGAAAGTGTCAAAGGAATTTCAAAAGAATGAGTTTGTTTCAGGAGGTGAGGGAATATGAGTCTTCGAAGGTATTCGTTATGGGAGGTCGTAAAGCATGCATTCAGTAAAGAAGTATGGGATGTCCTCTGGCCGGCAATCGGCGATACATTGTATATGGTAATTTTTACTGCGGTAATTACGTTAGTTCTTGGAATTATGCTTGGAATTGTTTTGGCAGTTACCGGAAAGGAAGGAATAACTCCGGTTTCATGGCTTCATCGGGGACTGGGAACAATTATCAACTGTTTACGGTCACTTCCACAGATTATTATGATTATTATTACACTTCCCCTTGCAAGAGCATTGTTAGGAAAAGCATATGGAGTGAATGCTTGTATTATAGCTCTGGCAGCAAGTTGCACACCAATGTTTGCACGATTAATAGAAGGAGCACTGTTGGAATTGGAAAAGGGGAAAATAGAAGCAGCAAAATCTATGGGAAGTACCAATTTAAAAATTATTTTTGGAATTATGTTACCGGAAGTAATACCAGCTATGATAAGAGCTTTTACCGTTGCATTGATAGCAATTATTTCTATGACGGCACTTGCAGGAAACTTTGGCGCAGGTGGGGTAGGAGATATTGCAGTAAGATTTGGTTTTAATCGTTTTCAACATGACATGTTGATTGCAACAGTATTTTCACTCATTGTTATGGTTCAGGTGGTACAAACAATTGGAGATGTATGTTCCAAACTGATTTTAAAAAAGCGACATTTAATTTAGAAATATACAAAAAAAGGAGAGCAGGAATATGAAAAAAGGATTCGTATCAGTAATTACAGTTTTTACAATAGTAGCTACAATTTTTTCAGGATGTGGCTCAAATAATAAAAGCACTTCCGATTCCAAGGGAGAGAAAAAAGGAGAAGAAACCAGCAGTGATTCTGAAAAGGTGGTTCTTACAGGACTTGCGGATTTAGTTCCTCATAATGAGTTAATAGAGTATGTAAAACCTAAGTTGGAAGAACAGGGAATAGAAATCAATATTGTAAGCACTGCGTCTGACACAACCTGGAACAGTAAGGTGGAAGATGGAGAAGTAGATTTTAACTTTACACAGCATAAGCCATACATGGATGAGTGGAATGAGCTGAATGATGGCCATTTGATAAGTGCAGGAGCGGTACATGTGGAACCAATTGCAGCTTATTCAGAAAAGTACACAGATGTGTCAGAAGTTCCAGATAATGCAACTGTAGTTGTGCCAAACGATGCAACCAACGAGTATCGTGCACTTAGTATTTTGCAGGATGCCGGATTTATTAAGTTGCGGGAAGATTTGCCGGAATTGAAAGCGTCCTTAGATGATATAGAAGAATACATAAAACCCATTCAGATTACAGAGATTGATTCCATTCAGATTATCGGTTTGGCATCAGATTTTGATATTTACATTGTCAATACCAATAAGGCATTAGAGGCTGGAATTGATACCACAAAATATCTTTTCCGAGAAGAAGGAGATTCACCATATGCAAATATTATAACAGTAAGCGAAAAAAATAAAGATAATCCGGCAATTCAGGCATTGGTAGAGGCATTACAGTCAGAAGATACAAGAAAATTTATAGAAGAACACTACCATGGAGCAGTGATACCGGCAAATCTTGATGAAACAAATGGTGAAAAAGGAGAATAGAAGTTATGAGTAAAGTAAATTTGGAAATACCTGAAGTTGCCATAAGAGAAGTAAGACTTGGGTCTATTACAGGATTTCAGGGAAGTGCCAAAGAACTGGTAGACTGCGCAAGATGTGGCAAGCTTAAGGATAAAAGTCGTTCCTTTAGTCAGTGCCTTGGGTGTTCTACTTCCATTGCAGCCTGTACAACGGTCTTGATCCAGGATGCGGCAGTGATTAGTCATGGACCGGTAGGATGTTCTTCCTGTTTGCATGAGTATGAATTTACTTATCGTGTAAATGCAGCATTGCGGGAGGTGAAAAATCCAACCCAGAGAAAGATTTATTCTACCAACTTAGAGGAAAAAGATACCATTTATGGTGGAATAAAAAAACTAGAATCGGCAATTCGAGAAGTTTATAAAAGAGCTAACCCAAAAGCGATTTTTATCATAACTACCTGTGCGGCAGGAATTATTGGTGATGATGTAGAAAGTGTAGCAAATGTAGCACAGGAGGAATTGGGAATTCCGGTGGCAGCTATTTTCTGTGAAGGGTTCCGTTCTAAGATGTGGACAACAGGATTTGATGCAGGATATCACGGAATTGCAAGAAAAATTATAAAAAAAGCAGAGAAAAAAAGAAATATTATTAATGTGGTGAATTTCTGGGGAAGTGATATTTTCGGAAAGTGGTTCCGGGAATTTGGGTATGAACCTAATTATATTACTCCGTATGCCACAATTGATTCATTGGAACATTCATCTGAGGCAGTGGCAACTGTTCAGGCATGTGCCACATTGGGATCGTATCTGGGAGCCGCATTGGAACAGGAGTTTGGTGTACCGGAGATAAAGAATTCTCCGCCATATGGAATTGCACAGACGGATCGTTGGTTCCGGGAACTGGGAACATTGATTGGAAAAGAAAAGGAAGTGGAGGAATTCTTAGAAAAACAAAAAGAAAAGTATATGCCACAAATAGAAGAACTTCGGGAAAAATTGAAAGGGAAAACAGCCTATGTAACAGCAGGAGCATCCCATGGACATTCGTTACTGGGACTATTGCAGGAGCTTGGAATGGAAGCAACCGGAGCAGCAATTTTCCATCATGATCCGGTATATGATAATGAGGAGCTGGATTCCGATACGTTACAGCATGTGGTAAAAGATTATGGTGATGTGAAAAATTACAATGTATGTAATAAGCAGGAGTTTGAATTAGTAAATGTGTTAAATAGGGTGAAACCGGATATTTTATTTGCAAGACATGGAGGTATGACTCTGTGGGGAGCAAAGTTTGGAATCCCATCTCTGTTAATCGGAGATGAGCATTTTGGAATGGGATATGAAGGATTAATAAATTATGGAAAACGTATTCTTGAAACATTAGAAAATGATGAATTTGTAAAAAATCTGGAAAAACATTCCTTGAATCCTTATACAAAGTGGTGGTTAGACCAGGAACCATATACATTTCTTGGAGGTGCAAAATAATGGCAGGAATTATTGAACAGGAAAGATATACATGTGCAATTGGAGCATTACAGTCTGTAGTAGCAATTCCAAGGGCAGTACCGATATTACACTCCGGTCCGGGGTGTGGAACGATGATTGCAGGGTTCTTTGAACGTTCTACGGGATATGCAGGCGGAAGTACATCGCCCTGTACAAATTTCAGTGAACGCGAGGTGGTATTTGGCGGAACAGACCGATTAAGAAATATTATAAAAAATACATACAAAGTATTGGATACAGATTTGCAGGTAGTAGTAACCGGTTGTACAGCGGGAATTGTGGGAGATGATGTTGCATCTGTAACAGAGGAGTTTTTAGAAGAAGGAAAACCTATTGTACATGTGGAAACTTCAGGTTTTAAGTCGAACAATTATGTTTCTCATTCCAATGTAATTAATGCAATTATCGATCAGTATGTAAGTCGGTTTGAAGAAGAAAATCCTAAGAGGTCAGAGGAAAATCTGGTGAATGTATTTGCATCTATTCCCTATCAGGATCAATTTTGGAAAGGGAATCTAAGAGAATACAAACGTCTGTTAGAAGGAATCGGACTTAAAGTAAACATTCTCTTTGGACCACATTCCGGTGGAGTAAAAGAGTGGCAAACCATACCAAGAGCAAACTTTAATATATTGATTTCTCCGTGGTACGGCGAGGCGATTGTGAAAAATTTAGAGCGTAGATATGAACAGCCATGGTTTCAATTTGGTTATGTACCAATTGGTGCCAATGAGACGACAAGATTCTTAAATGGGGTAATCGAATTTGCAAAAGAGCAGGGAGCAAAAATAGATGAGGAGAAAGCAAGAGCATTTATTGCAGAGGAAGAGCATGCTTATTATGAAGAAATAGATAATCTGGCAACTTTTTTGCTGGAATTTCGATATGGACTTCCAAACCATGTACATATTATCCACGATGCCGGATATGTTGTAGGACTTACCAGATTTCTACTGCATGAAACAGGAATTGTACCCAAAGAACAGTTTATCGTAGATAATACGCCGGAAAAGTACAAGGAACAGATTATTTCGGATATTGCCTCAACTTCAGAAAAACGTGATATACCGGTAATTTTTAATCCGGATGCCGGCGCAGTGCAGGAACAAATACGCAAAATTCAGCATGATGGAAGAGGATTGATTATCGGAAGTGGCTGGGATAGATCATTAGCCAAGGAAAAGGATTATGATTTTCTTTCTGCATCGGTACCAACCCCATATCGATTGATTTTGACTACTAATTATGCAGGTTTTACCGGTGGACTTCGTGTAATTGAGGATATTTATGATATGGTACTGGCTACTTACAAGTAGGAGGAAGTGTATATGGTAAAGGTTGCAATAGCAAGTAGCGATGGTAAAAACGTAAATGAACATTTTGGAAGAGCAGCATTTTTTCATATCTATTGTTTATCCGAAAGTGATTATAGCAAAGAAGGAATACGCGATGTAGTTGCAGCCTGTCAGCATGTGCGTGGACATAGTGAAACCAATTTTGAACGGGTATTGTCACTCGTGTCCGATTGTGATGCACTTTTGGTTAGTAAAATAGGTGAATCTGCGGCAGCATACTTGATTGAAAGAAATGTAAGGGTATTTGAAGTCCAGGGAGAAATAGATGCTGTTTTAAAGAAAATAATAGCAGAACGATTGTTGAAAAAGGAGGAGAAAAATGGCAAAAATTTATAAAGGAACATTAGAATTGATAGGAAATACCCCCTTAGTAGAAGCGGTAAATATTGAGAAACGATTTAAATTGGACGCAAGAATATTAGCAAAGCTGGAATATCTCAATCCGGCGGGAAGTGTAAAAGATCGTATTGCCAAGGCAATGATTGAAGAAGCAGAAAAAAGTGGAAAAATAAAAGAAGGCACAACAATTATTGAGCCTACCTCGGGAAATACAGGAATCGGGTTGGCTTCCATTGCAGCAGCTAAGGGATATAAAGTTATTTTAACCATGCCGGAAACTATGAGTATCGAGCGAAGGAATATATTGAAGGCATATGGTGCAGAAATTGTATTGACGGATGGTAGCAAGGGAATGAAAGGAGCCATTGAACGTGCGGATGAACTGTCAAAGACCATAGAAAACAGCTTTATACCAGAACAGTTTGTAAATCCGGCAAATCCAGAGATTCATAGAACAACAACCGGACCTGAAATTTACAGAGACACAGAAGGAAGAGTAGATATTTTTGTAGCTGGAGTAGGAACAGGCGGTACGATTACAGGAGTGGGGGAATATTTAAAGGAAAAGAATCCACAGGTAAAAGTAATAGCAGTAGAACCGGAGTCAAGTCCGGTATTATCAGAGGGCAAGAGTGGACCGCACAAGATTCAAGGTATTGGTGCGGGATTTATTCCAAAGGTATTAAATACATCCGTGTATGATGAAGTTATAAAGGTAACAAATGAAAGTGCCTTTGAGTATAGCAAAATTTTTGCAAGAGAGGAAGGAATTCTGGTTGGTATATCGGCAGGTGCTGCCCTGTTTGCGGCAGTAAAATTGGCGAAAAGACCAGAGAATGAAAATAAGAATATCGTTGTGTTGTTACCGGATAGTGGAGACAGATATTATTCTACACCTTTGTTTGTAGAAAAATAGCGATTGGTATTTTTAAAATATTCTAAAATATTTCAGAAAGTAAGAGTAGGACATATCAAAATGTGTCTTACTCTTTTTTTTATGCAATAGGAAATTACATCCGATTGCATAAAAAATGCTCCGCTAAGGTTATATTAAATTGTAAACGTTTACATGAAGTTCGCAATGTATTCACTAAAATAAAAGGAAATAAAAAAGAAAAAACACAATATAAGCAATAAAATCAATGGCGTATACGTTTACATGAAAAACAAAATATTTAGTAGGAACAATAGAAAAATACCGGGAAATAGTAGCTGATAAATGCCATAAAACACCATTTTTTCAAAGGGAATGAAAACAATTACAGAAATTAGTATAGAAATCCCATAGGAATAGAGGTATAAATGTATCAAGCAAGACGTCAATGCCAACATGAAAGGAAAAAGAAGGTGAATCAAATGAAAAAAGTAAAAACAGTTTTGTTAGGTCTTATCATTCCGGTCTTGGTAGTTATCTTTTGGTGGTATGCCACCAATTATGGAAATACACCGGAAAGTATTCTTCCTAAAATAAGTACCGTAGGAAAAACTATTGGAGCGATGTGGACAGCAGGAAGCTTGCAGGAAGATTTGATTATCAGTTTGCAAAGGGTTGTAGAAGGTTATCTTATCTCAGCAGTTTTAGGAATTGTTCTTGGTACAATAATGGGAATGTCCGAAACAGTCAGAAAGATATTTCAGCCAACGGTTACAACCATACGGCAGATACCGATTATGGCATGGATTCCGCTACTGATTCTGTGGTGTGGAATAGGGGAAGCTTCTAAGATTGTAATTATTGTAATTGCTTCGTTTTTTCCGATTATGGTCAATACGTTGAGTGGAATCAGTCAGACACCGTTGGAATATGTAGAAGTAGCAAAACTTTACAAAATAAGTAAGTGGAAAACATTTATAAGAGTATATCTTCCACACGCACTTCCACATATCCAGACAGGATTAAAACTTGGACTTGGTGTTTTGTGGATGGCAGTAGTTGCTGCAGAATTAATTGCATCTACTTCAGGAATTGGTTATCGGATGAGTTATGCAAGAACTCTTATGCAGTCGGATGTGGTGATTATCTGCATGATCGTGATTGGAATCATCGGAATCCTGATGGATAAATTACTTACCATCATTTTTACAGCATTAACTCCGTGGGAGCGAAAGAGGAGGGAAAGAGGATAATGGCAGAAGAAAACAGCTTGGTGATAAACCATTTAAATAAGAAGTTTGATGTGGATAAAAAGCAGGTGGAGATTTTAAAAGATATTAACCTGACAATAAAAAAAGGTGAATTTATTACTATTGTGGGACACAGTGGCTGTGGAAAATCCACGTTATTAAAAATCATTGCAGGACTTGTGGGATATTCAGAAGGAGAGATTATTCGAAATGGAAAACCAGTTACCGGACCGGATACTGACTGTGGCATGGTATTTCAGGAACACCGTCTTCTTCCATGGTTAAAAATCAAGGATAACATTGGATTTGGACTGGATAAGTCAGATAAACAAAAATGGAATGAAACAGTCCAAAAGCATATAGAACTGGTAAAATTGCAGGGATTTGAAAATGCATATCCTTCACAGTTATCTGGTGGAATGTCGCAAAGAGCAGCTATTGCAAGAGGGCTTGTTACAAGCCCGGATATCCTGCTTCTGGATGAACCTTTTGGAGCGTTGGATGCGTTGACCAGAGTTCAGATGCAGAAGGAAATTCTTCGTATATGGGAAGAAGAACAAACTACTATGATTATGGTAACACACGATATTGATGAGGCAATCTACTTGGGAAACCGAATCGTGGTAATGTCGGCAAGACCGGGAGAAATCAAGGAAATTATTACAGTAGATTCAGCAAATGCAAAAGTAAGAGGAAGTACAGATTTTTCTTATTATAAGCAGAAGGTATATAAACACTTCTTTGAAGATGAAAGAGAAACAGAAGAATACAACATTTAGTAACAGGAAGGGAGGAAAACAGATGAGCTACATATTAAATGCAAACCAGAAAGAAGCAACTGAAATTACAAAGAAGTACAATCAGAATATAAAAGAAAATGTAAATCTTCATTATCTGGAAGAAGAAAAAAAGGATATTGAAGAATTAAAGTTTCATTTTATTTATGAATTGGGAGAGGAAAATATTACAGATACAGAGGGAAATGTCCGGTGGAATCGAAAGCAGCAGGATTATCTTCGCAAAGAAGCACCGGATACCGTCAATCCTTATTTATGGCAGATAGCTCAGGATGGTCTTTGGGCAGGCGTGGTAGAACTGATAAAAGATAAAGTATATGTAACAACAGGAATTACACCGTCAACAGTTGGATTTATAAGAAGTGACAACGGTTGGATTGTTGTAGATGCAGGAGGTTCCATAAATGAAGGGGAACTTACATTAGACATCATAGAAAAAGCTTTAGGTGAAAATGTAAGGGACCATATCAAGGCACTGATTATCAGTCATACCCATCAGGATCATTTTGGAGGGGCAGAAGTATTCACAGAGCAGGAAAACTCCCAGGTTCCGGTATATGGACCGAAAGACTATGAACATTCTTTGGTAAATGACAACCTATATGGTGGCATTGCAATGTCAAGAAGGTTACAGTATCAATGTGGATTGTTTTTGCAAAGAAATGAAAAAGGATATATTACCTTAGGACTTAGCACAGCACCGGGAGCATATGGAAGAGTGTCTTCGGTTTTTCCAACGGAAAGCATTGAAAAAGATACTACAGTTAATATAGATGGTGTCGAAGTTGATTTTCTTTTGACACCAGATACGGAAACGGAAGCGCATTTAATTTGCTATTTCAGAAACTATCATGCATTATTCCTTGCAGACAATACGGTAGGAACCATTCATAATACATATACCATGCGAGGAGCTCCAGTCAGAGATGCCAATTATTGGGGACAGATTCTTTATAGATTATATTTGCAATACGGTGAAGAGGCGGAAGTGATTTTTGCAGGTCATGGGACACCATATTGGAAGTCAGTAGAAAGACCGGATAAGTTGAAAAAGTTTTTGCTGGACAATGCAGCGGCATATAAGTTTACCAATGATCAGGCATTGCTCTTAGCAAATGAAGGATATAGCCTCAATGAAATAGGAAATGAAATTAAAATTCCGGAATCTATCAGCAGGACATGGTATACCAGAGGGCATTATGGAAGTTATTCCTTCAATGCAAGAGCTTCTTATCAGAAGTATCTTGGATTCTATGATGGAAATCCGGTTCATCTGTTACCATTACCTGAAAAAGAATTAGCAGCAAAGTTCATTGAATACGTTGGTTCGGCAGAAGTGGTCTTAGAAAAGGCGAAAGAAGATTTTGAAAAAGGGGAATATCAGTGGGTTGCTACGGTAACTAATCATTTGGTATTTGATAATCCGAAAAATCTGAATGCACGTTACTTGTGTGCAGATGCCTTAGAACAGTTGGCATATCAGAGTGAAAATGGTTTGTGGAGAAATGCATATTTGGCGGCAACTGTAGAACTGCGTAATCCGGAATTTGCAAAGCACTTAAATATTCGTGCAATGGATAATCGTGATACAGTAGCATATGTTTCTACAGAACTGTTGTTAGACCATTTAGGAATAAACTTTGATGGATATCTTGCAGAAAAAGATGTAGATAGTGGAAAAAACTTTGGACCATCGGAATATAAGAAAGGAAAATTGCAGTTCCGTTTGCAAATCACAGAAGATGAAAGTTTCACTAAGATAGTGGAATCACATATTGTAGATATTTATAAAGGAACAATTTTCCACTGGCAGGAAGAAAAAGAATCAGACAGTTTTAAAGAAAAATTACCGGTAATCAAAGCTACTCGTGAAGGAGTTTATAATCTTGCAGTGAAGCAGTATGAACAGAGCAAAGAATTATTTGAAACAGACAGAACAGATATTCTTATATGGATAAATGATTATGTAGTTGATACCGGTAAGTATAGAAATTTCAATTTGATTGAACCATTAGAAGAAATATAAAAATACAGATAGAAAGATGAGGAAAAATATTATGAAAAATTTAAAGAAAGTTACAGGAATCTTAGTAGCATTAACATTGGCAGTTGGAGTGATAGGTTGCGGTGCTTCTAAGAACAATAATGTAACAGAAAAAGCAGATAAAACAGAAACCGCCTCAAATGAAAATAAAGAATTGAAAAAAGTAGTGGTCGGAACGACCGGATTAGATGGCTCTATGACAGAAAGTGCAGCAATTGCACAGAAAGAAAAATTCTTTGAAGAGGAATTAGAAAAGGTAGGATACTATCCGGAGTATCAAGCATTTGCACAGCAAGGACCGGCAATCAACGAGGCGTTTTCCTCTAAGGCAATCGATTTTGCTGCATATGGAGATTTACCGGCAATTACAGCCAAAAGTAATGGAATAGATATTGAAGTAATTGCAACTACAAGTTCTGATATGACATATAGTGTGGTTGTTGACAATGATTTGAAAATCTCATCTATTGCTGACTTAAAAGGAAAAAAGATAGTAGTAGGATTTGGTACTGCTCCGTATAAATTCTTATCAGACTTGTTGGAAAAGAATGGATTAACCATAGATGATGTTGAAATTGTAAACTCAGCAACAGATGGACCAACGATGCTTCCAGCAAAACAAGCAGATGCATTTGTTACGGCAGAAGGTCCGGCACTTCTTTATCAAGCAAATGGGATCGGAAAAGTTTTTGATACATCAGATGTAGCAAGTGAATTATCGTCTTTATTTGTATTAGCAGGAAGAACAGAATTCATTAAGGAAAATCCAGAAGTGGCACAGGCATTTGTAAAAGCATTACAAAGAGCGTATGAATTTGCACAGGAGAATCCAGAGAAGGTATATGAAGATTTAGCAACAGATAGTTTTCCAGCAGAAATTCAACAGCAGGTTTATGCAGATACTACTTTTGCAGGGTTTAATCCTGCAATAGATGATGCAACACTAAAGAAGGCTGAGAGTACGGTATATTTTCTGAAGACAAATAACATTATTACAAATGATGTGAAGGTAGATGAATTTTTTAATACCGCAGTTTATGAAAAGGCAGTTCAGAAATAAGTTGTAATATAGCAAGTGGACGAATGGAGAAAAATATGGGAAATACATTGAATTTCAAGAGAAAAGAAGCAACAGTGTTTACAAAAAAATTTAATCAGAAAATCAGAGAAAATTTCAATCTGGAATATATTGCAGAAGAGGATAAGGATGTTGAAGAATTTCGGTCACATTTTATTTTAAGACTGGAAGATAACATTTCCGATAAAAACGGAAATGTTATCTGGAATATCCAGGCGCAGAGTTACATTCAGGAAGATTATCCAGATTCCGTGAATTCTTACCTTTGGCGCAATGCAAAAGAAGGAATGATTCCGGGGGTTGCAGAATTGATAAAAGGAAAAGTTTATATTACGACAGGAATCTCGGTTGCGCCCATAGGATACATTAAAAGTACCAATGGATGGATTATCCAAGATACAGGCTCTTCGGTTGAGGATGCGGAAGTTTCCCTCGAACTCTTGGAAAAGGCAACAGGTGAAAGGGTTCGTGGGCATATAAAAGCAATTATTATCAGTCATACACACCATGATCATTTTGGAGGAACAGAAACTTTCCTGAAATATGAAAAGGAGCCGGAAAAAATACCAATATATGCGCCAATCGGTTATGAAAAATCCATGACAAATGACAATTTAAGTACCGGCATTGCAATGGCAAGAAGAGTACAGTATCAGGCAGGAGTATTTCTTCCGCGAGATGATAAAGGGTATGTTTCCATGGGATTAAGTAATACTCCATATATTCCAGGAAGAATTTCTTCTGTTTTTCCAAATGAGTTGATAGAACAGGATAAAACACTTGAACTGGATGGAATAGAGGTGGATTTTATCCTTACACCTGATACAGAAACAGAAGCACATATGGTAACTTATTTTAGAAATTATCATACGCTATATCTTGCAGATGATGCTGTGGGGACAATTCACAACACCTATACTATGCGAGGGGCACAGGTTCGTGATGCCAATTATTGGGGAGAAGTACTCTATAAGTTGTATCTCGATTATGGCGAAGAGGTGGAAGTGATATTTGCGGGGCATGGTATTCCTCTTTGGAAAACAGAGGAAAGACCGGACAAATTAAAGCGGTTTTTATTAGATAATGCAGCGGCATATAAGTTCACAAGTGACCAGGCATTGTTATTGGCAAATAAAGGATATAATTTAAACGAAATTGGAAATGCTATTGAGATACCGGAATCAATTAGTAGAACCTGGTATACAAGAGCACATTATGGAAACTATACATTCAATGCAAGAGGTGCATATCAGAGGTATCTTGGGTTTTATGATGGAAATCCAGTGCATTTGTTACCACTTCCGGAAAAAGAATTAGCAGAGAAGTTTATAGAATATGTAGGTTCTTTTGAAAAAGTTCTTGAATATGCAAAAAGGGACTATGAAAGTGGGGAATATCAGTGGGTTGCAACAGTAACAAACCATCTTGTATTTGCCAATCCACAGAATCTTGAGGCACGCTATCTTTGTGCAGATGCTTTGGAACAACTTGGATATCAGGCGGAAAGTGCCCTGTGGAGAAATGCATATCTTTCTGCAGCTATTGAACTTAGAAATCCGGGAATTAATAAAAAACGTAAATTTAATGCAATGGCTAATAAAGATTATATTGCATATGTTTCAAGCGGTCTGTTGTTAGATCATCTCGGTATTAATTTTGATGGTTATCGTGCAGAAACAGAAGCCGTAGCAGATGCCAATATAGCACCGCTGGAGTACTTAAATGGAAACTTGCAGTTTGCGTTGCAGATTTATGAGGACAATAGTTTTGAACATAAATTGGAGACTCATATTGTAAATATTTATAAAGGAACCATTTTTCATTGGAAAGAAGAGGAGAATTCAAGTATCGATGAGGGGAAAAATCCTGTAGTAAAAACAACACGAGATGGTGTTTATAGACTTGCTGCAAAACAATATCAGGAAAATAAAGAATTATTTTATTCAAAACGATTAGATATCTTAGAGTGGATAGATAAATATGTAGTGGATTTTTCAGCGTATACAAATTTCAATCTGATAGAACCAATTTGTTTGAGTTAAATGTGTGAAAAATTTCAGGAATATAAGAAGAGTATGAAAGCAGGGAAAAACTACTGGGGGGAAAATATTCGAAGAGGAGATAATAAGAAATAAAGATGGATAAAAGCAGTTTCTTTCACTTATAAAAATTTAATAAAGGTTCTAAAAGTATTCTAAAATATCCCGGAAATAGCTTGTACTTTCCGGGGTATTTTTGTATAGTAACACATGTTAGAAACCTCATATCTAAAACTTCTTTATACAATTCAAGTTATAAATCTATTTGTAAAAACCAATGTGAAAAAAGCAATATGAAAAAATCAGGTAAAAACAGAAAGGAACTATATGCCTATGGAAAAACATGTGCAGGACAAGTCCCTGCAAAGAAAAAAGAAACATAAGATTAATTGGCACCATGCCGCATACGAGGTATTAAAAATCGAATTGGAGGAATATCTGGAAGAACTGGAGTTTTGAGAAGAATATCATTTAGGAAAGTCAAAGGATTCTTTAAGGGTAGATGTGTTAATTATTGAAAAACGGTCAAATCTGTATATTTCAAAGCAAATCGCTGAAAAATTTCAAACTTATAACTTAATAGAATATAAAAGTCCGGAGGATAGTTTAAGTATAGACGATTACTATAAACTCATAGGCTATGCCTGTATTTTTCGATTCAATACGGGAAAAGTAAATGAAGTAGAGAATAAAGATATTACTCTTACCTTTATTACCTCCAGGTTTCCGAAAAAACTGAAAAAAGAGTTGGAAGAAAGGAAAATCACACTTGCAAAACGAGCACCGGGAATATATGATATAGACAAAGAAATGTTTCAGATACAGCTTATTGTAAATCGTCAGTTAGACGAAAAAGAAAACCTGTGGCTAAGATGTCTGGACAGCCAGTTGAAAGAAAAAGAATTGTATGAAAGTTTAGAGCAGTCATACAGTCAACATAAAGATGAGCCCAGATACAGTGCACCAATGAACGCCATTATCTGGTCGAATTATCGAAAGAAAGGAGAGTTAGGGATTATGTGTGAAGCGTTGTATGATTTATTTGCAGATGAATTAGAAGAGCATGAAGCAAAGGGCAAAGCGGAAGGTGTTGAAATAGGAATTCGGATTTTTATTGAGGATAATATGGAAGAAAAGGTGACGGAAAGTCGTATTATTGAAAAATTGCAGAAAAAGTTTTTATTATCACAGGAAAAAGCGGAGAAATATGTAGAAAAATATAAGAGACAATTTGTGAATTAGGAAACAAAATCCATAAATCTTTCCAAAACCTCTTGCAAAAATAAAAAATCCGTGCTATCATAATCAACATCAAAAAGACATTAACAAAGTAAAGCGTTGAAGGAGACTCTTGCTTTTAGAGGCCGACAGGAATGAGGTGTCACCGACTGAGAGCACCACTTGGAAGAGAAAGCGAAGGGAACACTCTGGAGCAGACTGGTTGAACTTAAGTAGGTCAGTACGGCAGTGCACGTTACGCACAAAGAGAGGGAAGATGACAGCGTCATTTTTCAATGCGGGTGGTACCGCGGATAAGTCAGATTATTCGCCCCGGAATACCAATAAGTATTCCGGGGCATTTTTGTATATAAAATACTCCGGAATGAGAAAAAGGAGTAGAAGAAGATGAGCAATATTTACAGAGACGTAACATTGAACCAAGTAAGTGAAAACGACATTGGAAAAACCATTCGGGTAGCCGGTTGGGTAGAAAATATCCGTGACCACGGTGGTGTATCTTTTATTGACTTAAGAGATATGTATGCAGTGATGCAGGTAGTTATTCGTGATGGTAAATTGTTAGAAGGTATTCGTAAGGAACAGGCACTTTCTATCGAAGGAATTATCGAAAAGAGAGACGAAGAGACTTACAATCCGAAGATTCCTACCGGAACCATTGAATTAGAGGCAAAAGAGATTCAGGTATTAGGCGAAGTATATACACAGCTTCCATTTGAAATTATGACAAGTAAGGAAGTAAGAGAAGACGTTCGTTTGAAATATCGCTATTTAGACCTTAGAAATCAAAAGGTAAAGGACAATATCATTTTCCGTTCCAAGGTAATTACTTATTTAAGACAGAAGATGACAGAAATGGGATTCTTAGAAGTACAGACTCCAATCCTTTGTGCATCCTCTCCAGAGGGCGCAAGAGACTATATTGTACCTTCCAGAAAATATAAAGGAAAATTTTATGCATTGCCACAGGCACCACAGCAGTATAAGCAGTTGTTAATGGTATCCGGATTCGATAAGTATTTCCAGATTGCTCCGTGTTTTCGTGATGAAGATGCCAGAGCAGACCGTTCTCCGGGAGAGTTTTATCAGTTAGACTTTGAAATGAGCTTTGCTACACAGGAAGATGTATTTCGAGTAGGAGAAGAAGTATTATCTGCAACCTTTGAAAAGTTTGCACCGGAAGGAAGCGTTGTAACAAAAGCACCATATCCAATTATCAGCTACAAGCAGGCAATGTTGGAGTTTGGTTCCGATAAACCGGACCTTAGAAATCCACTTCGTATTATGGATGTAACAGATTTCTTCCAGAAATGTACCTTTAAGCCATTTATTGGAAAAACTGTAAGAGCCATCAAGGTTCATGCAGATATGTCCAAAGGATTCCATGAAAAATTGTTGAAGTTTGCTACCGGAATTGGTATGGGAGGACTTGGTTATCTGGAAGTATTAGAAGACGGAAGTTACAAAGGACCAATTGATAAGTTCATTCCGGCAGAGTTAAAGGAAGAGTTCCGTACCCTTACCGGATTAGAAGTAGGAGATACTATTTTCTTCATGGCAGACAAGGAAGAACGTGCAGCATATTATGCAGGTATGATTCGTAATGAATTAGGTGAGAAGTTGGATTTAATAGAGAAAAATGCATATCGTTTCTGTTATGTAAATGACTTCCCAATGTTTGAACGTGACCCAGAAACAAAGAAAATCGGATTTACACACAACCCATTCTCAATGCCACAGGGTGGTTTAGAAGCATTGGAAAAGGAAGACCCATTGAGCATTTTGGCTTATCAGTACGATATTGTATGTAACGGTATTGAGTTATCTTCCGGAGCAGTTCGTAACCATGATATGCAGATTATGGAAAAAGCATTTGAAATCGCAGGTTATGACAAAGAAGTGCTGAAGAATAAGTTCGGAGCATTATACAATGCATTCCAGTTTGGAGCACCACCACATGCAGGAATGGCACCAGGGGTTGACCGTATGATTATGCTCCTTAGAAATGAAGAAAATATTCGTGAAGTCATTGCATTTCCAATGAACGGAAATGCACAGGATTTGATGTGTGGAGCACCAAATGAAGTAACAGAACAGCAGTTGCGAGAAGTACACATCAAGGTAAGAGATTAAAATCCTTAGAGGAGGAAGAAAGATGGCAAATGTAATTTCAGATGAAACCATGGGATATGTGGGCATCCTTGCTAAATTAGAGCTGTCAGAGGAAGAAAAACAGGCAGCCAAAAAAGATATGGAAAGTATGCTTGATTATATTGATAAATTAAACGAATTAGATACCTCCAAGGTAGAACCAATGTCACATGTTTTCCCGGTAAAAAATGTATTCCGGGAAGACGTAGTAGAAAATGGAGACGGTGGAGAGGCAACACTTGCCAATGCACCGGAGAAAAGAGATCGTGCATTTGTTGTACCAAAAACCGTAGACCAGTAAAGGAGGCATTATAATATGAAGCTTTTAGAGTTAACGGCTGTAGAATTAGGCAAGAAAATTAAGGCTGGCGAAGTAACCGTAGAAGAAGCTACCCGTGCTGCATTAGATGCCATAAAAGCAAAAGAAGAAAAAGTTCACAGCTTTGTAACCATAGATGAAGAAGGCGCAATGAACCGTGCAAAAGAGGTTCAAAAGTTGATAGATGATGGAACACTTACCGGACCACTTGCAGGAGTTCCGGTGGCAATCAAAGATAATTTGTGTACCAAGGGAATGCTTACCACATGTAGTTCCAAGATTTTATATAATTTTATTCCAACTTATACAGCGGAAGCAGTGCTTAATTTGGAAAAAGCAGGGGCAGTCATTCTTGGAAAGACCAACATGGATGAATTTGCCATGGGAAGTACCACAGAGACTTCTGCTTATGGAGTGACTAAAAATCCATGGAATACAGAACATGTACCGGGAGGTTCTTCCGGAGGAAGCTGTGCGGCAGTAGCAGCAGAAGAATGTTTTTATGCATTAGGCTCTGACACCGGTGGTTCCATTCGTCAGCCAAGTTCTTTTTGTGGCGTGACAGGAATTAAGCCAACTTACGGAACGGTTTCCCGTTATGGATTGATTGCTTATGGTTCTTCCTTAGATCAGATTGGACCGGTAGCAAAGGATGTTACAGATTGTGCCACAATATTAGAGGCAATTACTTCCTATGATAAGAAGGATTCCACTTCTGTAAAAAGAGAAGATACAGATTTTACCTCTGCATTAGTAGATGATGTCAAAGGAATGAAAATCGGTATTCCAAGAGATTACCTGGGAGAAGGATTAGATCCAGAAGTAAAAACAGCAATTCTTGCGGCAGCAAAGACCTTAGAAGAAAAGGGAGCCATTGTAGAAGAATTTGATTTAAGTTTGGTAGAGTATGCAATTCCGGCGTACTATGTCATTGCAGCAGCAGAGGCAAGTTCCAACTTAGCACGTTTCGACGGCGTAAAATACGGATACCGTACGAAAGAATACGAAGGACTTCATAATATGTACAAGAAGTCTCGTTCGGAAGGATTCGGACCGGAAGTAAAACGTCGTATTATGTTAGGCTCTTTCGTCTTAAGTTCCGGATATTACGATGCATATTATCTCAAGGCTTTGCGCACCAAGGCATTGATAAAGCAGGCATTTGATAAGGCATTTGAAAAATACGATGTTATTTTAGGACCGGCAGCACCGACCACAGCACCGAAGTTAGGAGAATCATTAAGTGATCCGTTAAAGATGTATTTAGGAGACGTGTATACCGTTTCTGTAAATCTGGCAGGACTTCCGGGAATCAGCTTGCCATGCGGATTGGATTCTAAGGGATTACCAATCGGACTTCAGTTGATTGGTGACTGTTTTAAAGAAAAAAATATTATTCGTGCGGCATATGCTTATGAGCAGACCAGAACATATCAGCATAGCCCGATAGCACAGGATTAGAAAGGAGAGAAGATTATGAGTAAACAGTATGAAACCGTCATCGGATTAGAAGTCCATGTAGAATTAGCAACTAAGACAAAAATCTTCTGCTCCTGTTCTACCGCATTTGGAAGTGCTCCAAATACGCATACCTGTCCGGTGTGTACCGGTATGCCGGGATCTCTTCCGGTATTAAATAAGCAGGTAGTAGAATATGCGATGGCAGTAGGTGTTGCAACGAACTGCCAGATTAACCAATACAGCAAGTTTGACCGAAAAAATTATTTTTATCCGGACAATCCTCAGAACTATCAGATATCTCAGTTGTATCTGCCAATCTGCCATGATGGTGGCATTGAAATTGAAACGGAAAACGGAAAAAAGACCATAGGTATTCACGAGATTCATATGGAAGAAGATGCAGGAAAATTGGTACATGACGATTGGGAAGAAGTGTCTTTGGTAGACTATAATCGTTCCGGTGTGCCATTAATTGAAATTGTATCCGAACCGGATATGCGTTCCGCAGAAGAAGTAATTGCATATCTGGATAAGTTACGCATGATTATTCAGTATCTGGGAGCTTCCGACTGTAAGATGCAGGAAGGCTCTATGCGAGCAGATGTGAACCTGTCTGTACGAGAAGTAGGAGCAAAAGAATTTGGTACGCGTACCGAAATGAAAAATATCGGTTCCTTTAAGGCAATTGCAAGAGCAATTGAAGCGGAAACAGCACGTCAGATTGATTTGATTGAGTCAGGAGAAAAAGTAGTTCAGGAAACAAGACGTTGGAATGACGAACAGGGATACTCCTATGCAATGCGTTCTAAAGAAGATGCACAGGATTACCGTTATTTCCCGGAACCGGATTTAGTACCGATTGTGATTAGTGACGAGTGGTTACAACAGGTAAAGGACAATCAACCGGAGTTGCGAGATGAAAAATTAAAACGATATCAGGAAGAGTTTGGTTTGCCGGAATATGATGCACAGATTCTTACATCTGTAAAGAAATTAGCAGATGTCTTTGAAGCGACAACAGAACTTTGCAAGAAACCGAAAAAAGTATCCAACTGGTTGATGGGAGAAACCATGCGATTATTAAAAGAGCATGATATGGACCCAGAAGATATCAAGTTCTCACCAATTAACTTAGCAAAGGTTATCGAATTAACAGAAGCAGGAACGATTAATAGTTCCGTAGCCAAGGATGTATTTGAAAAGGTATTTTCTGAGGATATCGATCCGGATAAATATGTAGAAGAAAAAGGATTAAAAACGGTGAATGACGAAGGAGCACTTCGCGAAACAATCGAAAAAATCATTCAGGATAATCCACAATCCGTAGAAGATTATCGTAACGGTAAGGAAAAGGCAATCGGCTTTTTAGTAGGTCAGACCATGAAAGCCATGAAAGGAAAAGCAAATCCGGGAATGGTAAATAAAATATTAAAAGAATTATTATAGAACTTTATATAGAAATAGCGGGTACCAATCTGTGTCTTATCTTTGGTATCCGCTATTTTTGTTAAGCAATTATCTTATTTTTCACAAATCCAAACTGTTTTGCAGCTTGTCCAATATAATTCAATGTAAAATACAAAATAACGCAGTCAATTGGAAGCATAATTACATTCTTTAAAAGTCTTGCCGGGAGAAGAACCAGAAATGCATTTCCATATAACATGGATAACCAGTAGGTTCCCAGAACGCAGTTTATGAAAAGTTTTACCAAAAATTCGGCAATAAGGATGCGTTTCCAACTTACAGGTTTACGATACAGAATACTTCCATAAATAATACCGGAAAGCATAGCGTTTAAAGTAAATCCAAAGAAGAATGGTCCGGTTGGCTTTAGAAAATATTTTAAAACATCTAATGCACCGCCAAAGAGACAACCTACCACAGGACCAAAGAGAAAGTCTACCATGCGGTTGGGAAGACCGGAAAATCCGATTCGTATGTATTGCCCGATAGGGATGGTTGCTACGGTACCAAGTATGATACCAAGTGCAGCCATAAGACCACAGAATACAATGTTTCTGGTAACGGAAAGCTCCTGTAAAGATGCTTTGTAGAGTTGTAATATCTTTTTCATAAATAAAAAACCTCCTTCATAGCAGTTTCCCAATAACTACATAAAGGAGACACAGACAGCCTATATGCAGCAGCGGGATGCGAACTTTGTACCGCAGGCATTCGCCTTTCGTCCGGGTGACAACTCCCTGTTCACTCAGCACTTAACGCACAAGATTCTACTCTGCTAATTAAAAATAATAATATTTTGGAACAAAACTGTTATATCACAAAACATAACAATTGTAAAACACAAAATTCCGGGTGCTGGTTATAACTTATAACTATAGCGCATGTAAGTGTCATCGCCGGGTTGGTAAGAATAAGAAAAATGATAAATATTATCAACTAATTCATTCCATTTTAAACATATTTGTAGTATATTTAACAGGTTAGTAAAAACTAACTATTGACAGTACAAAACAAACATGATTAAATAAACATATGAATAATTATTCATATGAAAAAGAGTTATGAAGGAAGGAATAAGTATGTTTTTGGAAATTAATGATTTGAAAAAAAGTTACGGAAATGATTCTAACCGAGTAGAGGTTCTAAAGGGAATCAGTTTTTCCATTGAACGTGGAGAAATTTGTGTATTGTTAGGACCATCCGGTTCCGGAAAGTCCACACTGCTTAATGTAATCGGAGGAATCGATGCAGCAGATAGTGGATATGTTGCTATTAATGGGGAGAGAACAGTGGATATGAAGGAAAAAGTACTGACCAGATACCGTAGAAAACATCTCGGATATGTATTTCAGATGTACAACCTCATTCCTAATTTAAATGTAAAAGAAAATATAGAAGTGGGCGCATATTTAAGTGATAAGCCATTGGATATTGATGATTTATTGAAAACCTTAGGATTATATGAGCACAGACATAAATTACCAAACCAGTTGTCAGGTGGACAGCAGCAAAGAACAGCAATTGGTCGTGCAATTGTGAAAAATCCAGATATTCTTCTTTGCGACGAACCAACAGGAGCCTTAGACTACAATACTTCAAAAGAAATTTTAAAGTTAATCGAAGAAGTAAACCAGAAGTACGGAAACACGGTTATCATGGTAACACATAACGATGCTATTAAGAATATGGCAGACCGGGTAATTAAGCTGCGTGATGGACAGATTCGCAAGGATTATCGAAATGAATCTAAGATTCCTGCAAGTGAATTGGATTGGTAAAGGCGGTGGTAAGATGAAAAATCCATTAAATAAAAGACTGCCTCGAGAATTCAAAGGAGAATTTGCAAAATATTTATCAATTTTTCTGTTTATGACAGCAACCATTGGTTTTGTTTCCGGTTTTCTGGTGGCAGGAAGCAGCATGATTCAGGCGTATGATGAGAGCTTTGAAAAGTACAATATTGAAAATGGACACTTTGTCTTGGATGAAAAGGCAGATGAAGATACGCTTACTGAGTTAGAAAAAGAAGATGTGACGATTTATCCGCAGTTTTATATAGAAGAAGATACGGATGTAAATGGAAACGGAAAAACGGACAGTACCCTTCGTATTTTTGAAAACCGTACCGATGTGAATAAGGTATGTGTTATGAAGGGAAAAATGCCAAAGAATGAAAAGGAAATTGCCATAGACCGTATGTATGCGGATAACAACAATCTGAAAACAGGAGACACCATTGAAGTCGATGGAAAAAAGTTAAAGATTAGCGGATTGGTAGCTCTTTCCGATTATAGTGCGTTGTTTTCAGATACCAGCGATTTGATGTTTGATTCCGTAAAATTCGGCGTAGCTGTTATGACAGACGAAGGATTTGACAGTTTTGAAGACAGCAGAATCTATTACAGTTATGCATGGAAATACGATAAAGAGCCAAAAAATGAAATCAAAGAAAAAGAAACTTCCGATGATTTTATGAAAGTATTAGCACAACATGCAACCATTGAAAAATATGTGCCACGTTACATCAATCAGGCAATTAATTTTACCGGGGATGACATGGGTGGCGATAAAGCAATGATGATAGTATTATTGTATATCTTAATCGTGATACTGGCATTTGTATTTGCAGTAACCATTAATCACACCATTGCAAAAGAAGCAACGGTAATCGGAACCTTGCGTGCATCAGGATATACCAGAGGAGAAATGGTAAGACATTATCTGGCAATTCCTATGTTGGTAACGCTATTGGCGGCAATAATAGGAAATATTTTAGGCTATACCATCTTTAAAAATATGGTAGCAGATATGTATTACGGAAGTTATAGCCTTCCAACCTATAAAACCATATGGAATGGTGAGGCATTTGTTTTAACCACAGTGGTACCAATGATTATTATGTTACTTACGAATTTATTCTCCTTGGTACATCGTTTGAAACTATCTCCACTTCGATTTATACGAAGAGATTTAAGCAGTCAGAAGAAGAAAAAAGCAGTACGACTTCCAAAGGTGAAGTTTTTTACCAGATTCCGATTGCGAATTATCATACAGAACCGCTCAAGTTACATAACCTTATTTGTGGGAATGTTATTTGCCAATATTTTACTTTTGTTCGGTATGATGATGTCGCCACTCTTATCCCATTATCAGGATGAAGTGGTAAATAATATGATAGCAGATTATCAGTATGTTTTAAAAGCGCCGGTAGAAGTTGACGATAAGGAAGCAGAAAAATACTGTGTAGTGTCTTTGAAAACCGTAAACGGAGACAAAGAAGGGGAAGAAATCAGCGTATACGGAGTACAAAAGGACAGCAAATATGTAAAGTGGAACTTACCGTCAGACGGAATTTGTATTTCCGATGGTTATGCAGAAAAATATCAATTGAAAAAAGGAGACACAATTGTACTTCGTGAGTCATACGGCAATAAAATGTATGGGTTCCAGATTAAGAAGATTGTAAACTATCCATCATCCTTAGCAGTATTTATGCCAGAAAAACAGTTTTGTGAAACTTTTGACAAAGAAGAGGGATATTTTAACGGCTATTTCTCCAATACGAAATTAGGAGAGCTAAAGAAGGAATATGTAGCATCTTGTATTACAGAGGATGATTTAACCAAGATATCCAGACAGTTGGACGTTTCCATGGGAAATATGTTTTATCTGGTAAATGTCTTTTCAGTAGCATTGTCAGCACTGTTAATTTATTTGCTGACGAAATTGATTTTAGAGAAAAATACCAATTCCATTTCTATGGTAAAAATTCTTGGATATGAAAATGGAGAAATTGCCCGACTGTATTTGATGGCAACTACCTGGGTGGTAATTTTATCATTGATTCTGGGTATGTGGATTTCTACGGTAGTAATCGGTGGAATCTATCGAGTTATGATGAGTGATTACAGCGGATGGCTGACCCTGTATATTGATCCAAAGGTGTATGTGGAAATGTTTATCATGAGCATGGCAGCATACTTGGTAGTAGCATTATTGCAGTTTAGAAAGATTCGAAAGATTCCAATGGATGAAGCTTTAAAAAATGTAGAATAAAAACCGTTAGGTGTATTAGGAGGATGAGCATTTGCTTATCCTCCTTTTCTGTGTTATTTTATAGAGGTGCTATTTTTAGATAAGAGGAAATTACCATGAAAAAGAAAATTACATTTTTAATATTAGTACTATGGATGATTGTGATATTTTGTTTTTCCGCCCAAAACGGAACCAGGTCTTCCGGAATCAGCCGTTTTATAGGATATGGGATTGCAGAAAAGCAGAACCAGTTAAATCAGCAGGAAAAAAGCAAAGAGAAAATAGAGGAACAAGTAGAAGGTATGCAATTTCTCATACGAAAATCGGGACATATGGGAGAATATGCGCTACTGGCAATCTTGGTATTAACCCATATGAGCTGTTATGTGAATAAGCCGAAAAAGTATTGGCTGTGGGGATGGGCATTTTGTATTCTGTATGCAATCACAGATGAGATTCATCAGTTATTTGTGCCAGGAAGAAGCGGAAGAATTTTTGATGTAGGTGTGGATGCGGTAGGAAGTTTGGTAGGAGTTGCTGTTTTTACAATTTTCTTACAACTTTTTGCATATTTTCGTAAAAAAAATTGATATAATTTATGCGAGTAGCGAAGAAAAGGTGAACAGACATGATACAGATATTAATAGTAGAAGACGATCCAAATATAGCAAAATTAATAGAAGCTACGGTTGCCATAGGCGGTTATCAGGGAACCGTATGTGATAACGGAAAAGAAGCATTTGACAAAATGGAAAATCAAAAATACGATTTGGTGTTATTGGATGTGATGTTGCCGGATATGAGTGGATTTGAAATTATGAAAAATCGAACCAATACGGAAACACCCGTTATTTTTATTACGGCAAAACAGGAATTAACGGATAAAGTCCGAGGACTTCGTTTAGGGGCAGAAGACTATATTGTAAAACCCTTTGAAGCAATGGAACTTTTAGCAAGAATCGAAGTAATCCTGCGGCGAGTGAAAAAATCGGAAAATACATATCGTTATGGAGAAATATCCGTAAATGTAGAAGAACATACCTGTAAATGGAATGGACAGGAGGTATATTTAACACCGAAAGAGTTTGAAGTATTGATATTTTTTATGCAGCATAAGGATGTGGCAATTTCCAGAGAGCGTCTATTGACAGCGGTGTGGGGATATGAATACGAAGGAGAGACAAGAACCATAGATATTCATATTCAGCAGCTTCGGAAAAAATTGAATCTAAAGGACAAATTAGTGACGATTCCAAAACTTGGATATCGTCTGGAAAGTATAAAGGAGTAGGGAATGAAGCTTTGGCAAAAGATTTTTCTCTATACATTAATACTGGTGATGCTTGCAGTAGGTGTGACCAGTATTTTGTTATTGGAAAACAGTTATTCATTAGCAATGAACCAGAAGAAACAAAGTGTATACAGTGAACATGAATTCTTTTGTTCTGGTTTTAAAAGCATGGTTATCACAGAGCGTTTGAAACAGAATGCGGTAGTACTTGAAGATACCCAGGTAGAAAAGTTAATGAAAGAAGTGATGGATGAAGAAACAACTGACAGTACAATTTTCCTGGATGAGAATCAAAAGCAGATATGTGCCAATAAAAAAGAAGAAATACCAAAGGAATTATTGGCATTGGTAAAAAAAGAAAAAGATACTTGTATGCAGGCAAGTGGAAAAAAGATTTATACGGTATCTTTAGAGCGAATCGAGGGAGTGGAGTATTATCTGGTTACCGTGCAGGATATTTCAGATGTAATGGAGATTCATCAGGATATGTTGCAACGAATCCAAATAATTAGTATGGGATGTGCAGTAGGAATTTCTGTAATTCTTCTCATCGTGGTAAAGTTATTATTACTTCCATTACAGAAGATGAATGCGGGAACCAAGGCAATTGCGCAGGGAGACTATGAAAAGCGTATACCGGAAAAAGGAAGTGGTGAACTTTCGGAGCTTGCGCATAATATGAATACTATGGCGGCTGCGGTGGAAAAAATGTAAAAGCATTGGAGGACGTAGCGGAAAATCGCAAACAATTTATAGATAATCTTGCCCACGAAATGAAAACGCCCCTTACTTCTATTCTCGGATTTGCAGACCTGTTGCAGATTAAAAAGGATATATCAGAAGAAGGAAGAATCGAATATGCAGGAATTATTAAAGAAGAGGCTGCAAGAATGCGTACGTTGTCTGGAAAACTCATGGAATTGATTACCGTAGGAGAAGCAAATATCGAGTGGAAGTCAGAAGATATGAAGGCATTATTTGAAGAAATCGGAACATCTCTAAAAGTAGTGGCACAGAAACAAAGAATGCAGTTCGTATGTGAAGCAGAGTCCGGACAGTTGGTAGTTGATAAGGAATTATTCAAGTCTTTGATTTATAATTTGGTGGATAATGCCATAAAAGCATCCAATGAAGGTGGAAAAATTCAGGTATCCGGGTATTTTATAAAAGAGGAATTTGTGATTACGGTAGAAGATAATGGAATCGGAATCCCCAAAGAAGAATTAGAAAAGATTACACAGGCATTTTACATGGTAGATAAAGCACGAAGCAGGAAAAAAGGAGGGGCGGGATTAGGACTTGCCCTATGTGCGGAAATTGTAGAAATACATCGGGGAAGTATGCGGTTTGAAAGTGAAGTAAATCAAGGAACTCGTGTTATTATCCGAATGAGAGGGGGCAAAGAAAATGAAGAATAGAAAAGTGGGTTCAATGATACGAACCTTTTTCTGTGCAGGACTGATTCTTGGAGTGGGGTATCTGGGAGTTGTAAAAGGTGGAAAAATGGTACTTGGAAATGAGGAGAAGCCCCAAAAGGCAAATTTTGAAGATACCAGTTCCAACGTATTTTTCGGAAAAATAGAAGAAGACATACAGCTATTTCCATGGAATTATTACGGGAAAAATGAAGTACATGAAGCGTTAGAAGAAACATATTTAGCGGAAACGTTAGCGTTAATGCAGGAAAAAGTATATAGTATGGAAGCGGTACATTGTGGTGTTTCCAGAGAAACCATAGATGCAGCATATGAAAAGAAAGGCAGTAACATCGTAGAGAATGTGCGAGCTTTTGATACAGATTATGGAGAGATATTTTTTTATCAGGATACCTTAGAAGTGCGGGGAGAGGAATATCAGGTAAAAGCCGCATTTTCCGACTATGCTATTTATAACTTTACCTGTATGAAAAATGTGGGAGCGGATGTAAGACAGACAGAAGAGTGGAAAAAGGGGAAGGAAAAACTGAAAAAGATGTTGGATAACTATCAGCATGAAATTGGGATTGTGACGTTTAATGTAGAAGAACTGGAATATTTGAATAGCGATGAGTTATATGTGATAGAGAATCCAAAGAATGCAAACAAGAGTATGGAAAGTTCTTTTGCAGAATCCTATGCCATGCAGATGGAAAACTTGCAGAAAATGCTTAATCCCAACGAAAATGGGGAGGTAGGAGTAGAAAATAATATAGGAGTAGTAAATGAGGCATGGGCAGTAGATAGCGATGATAGTGGTAGTATGTATGATGATATTGAAAACTATTCTTATCAGATAATTGAATTAAATGATGTGATTTTATTATTGGTACAGGGAGATTATATGTGCCAGGGAATATATTATGATCCGATAGAGCAAACGGTTTGCGGATATAACATGTTTATGCAATAAACAAAATATAAATAGAATCTAAAATTTTTCGAAAGCCTTTGAAAAATCAGTTGTACAAAAATACTCCTTGAATTATAATAAAAATAAGATTCTGTTAGAGGAATTGTAGGAAAAGAGGAGAACACAATGAACGATAACGAAAAATTTGACGATACACAGTTACAGGACGAAAATGATACAAGAGATGTAACTGATAGTAATAGTAACGATAATCAGGAAAATAACGATAACAACGAATATGAAGATGTTTGTTATATTTGCCGAAGACCGGAGAGCAAAGCCGGTAAGATGATAAAGATTCCGAATAATATTTGCATTTGTGCAGATTGTATGCAAAAGACTTTTGACAGTATGAATCACTCCGGATTCCCAATGGGTGATTTTAGCAATATGACAGGAATGCCAAATATCAGTCTAGTAAACTTATCTGACATTCAGAATATGAATTCCGTACCAAAGAGTCAGAGACTGAAGAAAAAGAAACCGAAGGAAGAAAAGAAAACAGCTCCGGTATTAGATATTAAGTCTATTCCGGCACCACATAAGATAAAAGCAAGTCTGGATGAATATGTGGTAGGACAGGAAAAGGCGAAGAAAGTAATGGCTGTTGCAGTATACAACCATTATAAGAGAATATCCTGTGATAATCTGGATGGTGTTGAGATTGAAAAGTCCAATATGTTAATGATAGGACCTACCGGAAGTGGTAAGACTTATATGGTTAAAACATTGGCAAAGCTTTTGGATGTACCTTTGGCTATTGCAGATGCCACATCTTTAACTGAGGCGGGATATATCGGTGATGATATTGAAAGTGTTGTATCCAAGCTTCTTGCAGCAGCAGATAATGATGTAGAACGTGCAGAACACGGAATTATTTTTATTGACGAAATTGATAAGATTGCGAAAAAGAAAAACACCAATCAGCGTGATGTAAGCGGTGAAAGTGTACAGCAGGGAATGTTGAAACTTTTAGAAGGAGCGGAAATCGAAGTTCCGGTAGGAGCAAACAGTAAAAATGCTATGGTACCGATGGTGACTGTGAATACCAAGGATATTTTATTTATTTGCGGCGGAGCATTCCCGGATTTGGAAGAAATCATCAAAGAACGTTTGAATAAGCATTCATCTATGGGATTTCAGGCAGATTTAAAAGATAAGTATGACAAGGAAGAGAATTTACTCCATGAGGTTGCAGTAGAGGATATCCGAAAGTATGGTATGATTCCGGAGTTCTTAGGGCGTTTGCCGGTTATCTTTGCATTAGATGCACTGACAGAAGATATGTTGGTAAAAATCTTAGAAGAACCGAAAAACGCAATTATTAAACAGTACAAGAAGTTATTGGCAATGGACGAAGTGAAGTTGGAGTTTGAGCCGGAAGCACTTCGTGCTATCGCAAGAAAAGCAAAGAAAAAGGATGTAGGAGCCAGAGCATTGCGTGCCATTATCGAAGATTTTATGCTGGATATTATGTATGAGATTCCAAAGGATGACAATATTGGGGTTGTCACCATCACAGAGGACTACATAGAAAATAAAGGTGGCCCGGTGATTACAATGCGTGGATGCATGGAATTAGAAGACAAAGCAACACCAAAAGAGGAATCCGTCATATCCTAGTAAAAAAGAAGGATTCCATACATGGACTGTGAAGATGTGGTTTATTCCAATGATTACTTTGATTTTATAGCAGAAAAGTTTAGTGGAACAGCAGGAAATATATATGAGTATTGCACACAAAAGATTAATAATGTGTATACAATTGTGTATGCAGCACGAGAGGGATTGTTGCCGTTAAGTATTGCCAATTATACTTATTCATCCATTCCAAAGTGTTTTACATTAATGGATAAGAGTGCATTAGAGGCGAGTGGGATATTGCGTATGCAAAATTATCCCACTTTGTCATTAAAAGGACAAGGAATATTAATTGGTTTTGTAGATACTGGAATTGATTACAAAAATCCGGTATTTTTAAATGCAGATGGTAGTAGTAGAATTGCCGCTATCTGGGATCAGACAGAGCGAAGCGGAACTCCACCGGAGGGCTTTATTTATGGAAGTGAATACCGGAATGAGATAATCAATGAGGCATTAGAGAGCCAAAGACCGGAAAATATTGTACCATCAAAAGATACAGATGGGCATGGGACATTTTTAGCAAGTGTAGCAGCAGGAAGTGAATTGCCGGAACAGGATTTTATAGGGGCTGCCCCGTATGCTCAAATTGCAATGGTAAAGCTAAAGGAAGCAAAACCATATTTAAGAGAATTTTATTTTATTCCGGAAAGTGCAACAGCCTATCAGGAAAATGACATTATGGCAGGTGTTGCATATTTAAATCAACTTGCAGAAAAAATGAATGTGCCATTGGTGTTATGTACCTCCGTAGGCTCTAATTCGGGAAGTCATGGGACAGGAAGCAATCCGTTACTGTCGGTATTAGAGTCAATCGCATTAAGAAGACCCAGAGGTGTGGTAGTTGCCGCCGGAAATGAAGGAAATCAGAGACATCATTTTGCAGGACAGATACCGGAACAGGAAGAGTATCAGGATGTGGAAATCAGTGTAGGAACCGGAGTAGACGGATTTATTCTGGAAATGTGGGCAAGTGCGCCACAGCTTTTTGCAGTGGAAATCATATCTCCCACCGGAGAGCGAATACCAAAGGAATTTATTCTGTCCGGTGGGAAGGAATATACCTTTTTATTTGAAAATACCACAGTGTCCATAGATTATCGAATTGCAAGAATATCCGCAGGTGATCAGCTTATTTTTATACGGTTTATCAATCCGGTACAGGGCATTTGGAATATTCGTGTGTACCGTCAGGCAGTGTATGCAGAAAGTTATCATATGTGGCTTCCTATACGAGAACTGATGACAGGTGAAGTGTATTTCTTACGTTCTAATCCGGATACCACCATTACCACACCGGGAAATGGTTATAACGTTATGACAGTTACTGCATATGATGCAAGTGATAATAGCATTTTTATCGATGCAAGCAGGGGATTTACCGTTACTGGCATGATTAAGCCGGATTTTGCAGCACCGGGAGTAAATGTATATGGAGCAGGACTGCGTAATCAATTTGTAACCAAAAGCGGAACCAGTGTGGCGGCAGCAGTCACCAGTGGAGCAGTGGCATTGCTGTTAGAGTGGGCGGTAGCCAGAGGAAATAATACATTGATTAATAATTTAGATATGAAGAACATATTGATTCGTGGAGCACAGCGTGATCCGGGCAGAACCTATCCAAGCCGAGAGTGGGGATATGGAAAACTGGATTTGTACCAGGCATTTGAAAATATTCGAGTAAAATAGCCGGAGGATAAGGAGAAAATAAAATGGTATATGGTGTGATAGTGGCAATATTATTTGCAGGAGATTTTTTTCTCAAGAAACAAGTGGAAGAAAAGATAGAGAAGGATCAGCAGCATGAAGTATGTGGTGGAAAAATTGTAATACAAAAATACTATAATAACGGTGCTGCCTTAAATTTTATGGAAAAAAGACCAAAAGTATTAAGAAGTTTTTGTGGTGGAATTGTACTGATTGTGGGAATAATCTGGTACTTATTTTTGCGGGAAAAAAGAAATCCCGGAGTTCTCTTAGGACTAAGTCTGATGTTGGGGGGCGGAGCCAGTAATCTGTATGACCGAATCATAAAAGGGCATGTAGTGGATTATTTTAGTTTTCGTACTCCGTGGAACTGGTTTAACAAAATCGTGTTTAATATATCCGATATGTTTATATTTGCGGGAAGTATCCTAGTTGTATTATTTGGAAAAGGAAAATGATAGATAATAGGAAATTGCGTTCTATTGCACAAAAAAAGAGGATGTGTTTACATCCTCTTTTCTCTAATCACCTGCGTTTCATCAATATCTTAATCTTAATAAAAAATCGAAATTTCTATATTAGAGACAAAGGTACATTGCGAAAACCTGATTAAATTAGCGAACTACGGTTACGTTTACAGCCTGAGGTCCTTTAGAACCTTCGGTTACTTCGAAATCAACAGTAGCGCCTTCTTCTAAGGATTTGAAACCATCCATATTTAATCCGGAATAGTGAACAAATACGTCGTTTCCAGCTTCATCAGAGATGAAACCATATCCCTTTTGGTTGTTGAACCATTTTACTGTACCCTGCATGTCAAGTACCTCCAAAAAAATAATATATGCTGCCCTGCAACATAGCCTTAGAATAGCACATTACAGTGTAAAAGTAAAGGGAAATTGTAAGAAAGTTTGTAAAATTTTTATAAAATTATGTCAAAGTTTCAAATAAGATTTTGTGATTCTTGAAAAAGCGGATTACCATATCATCCCAGGCTTGATCCAAGGACTTATCCATGGAAAAATTACGGTAGGAAATGCCCGTGGTACAGATGATTTCCCCGGTCTGGTATTTCAAGTTCAGATACATGCCGGAAATGTCTTCCGTAGCAAAAGAACTGTGTAAAGAGGCAAGCGTTTTTTCCTGATTTACCTTTGAAAGTAAAAAAACAAATTTAAAGGAAACAGGAGTACGTTTACCCTTAATAAAATCTAAACAACATGGACGCAACAAGGCAAAGGGAGCATAAGATTCTTCTGCAATCATCTCATATCCTTCGTCCTCAGGACTGAAGAAGTCAGCGTAAGAATGTCCATCTAAAATCATAGTAGCAAATGTAGTAATGGAGGCTTCAGAAAGTAAAAAATGATCAAAAGTCTCTGAAAGCAAAAGCAGATGCATAAATTCTTTTATATTATCTATTTTCAGTGCAATCATAAAATGCCTCCTTCTAAACATGTTATAAATGTGATTATACCATAACTGCATTTTAAAAATCTACGCCAATATAATGAAAGATTTCTTTGCGTAATAAGTAAAAATAAGTAAAAAAATAGAAAAATATGTAAAGTTTTCAGAAAACGCTTGACAATACAAAAATAAATGTGTACATTTACAGTATGAATAGCATAGGTAGAGGATGTGGAGAGATGAATCAGATTTGCAGCAAGCAGAACTATAATATTTACAAAGCTTCCGGAGGTTTTATTATTCATAATACAGCCAAAGAGTTTAAGGACGGACACACCCATCTTAACAGTTTTAAATCGGCAAAATATTTAGTGGATTTAGCCATTCATAAGAGTATCCCATATCATTTGGATCGCTATCGTTTGATTAGCCTGACAAGGATTACAGAGGATGAAGAGTATAAGCGGAAAATCATGGAGTTGCTACAAAACAAAAGACCAAAGTCAAATTACATAAACTGTGGCAGAAAAGTAGGATAAAAGAGAAAGTGGAGTATTACCTTAATATATTCAAATTAGAAAGGAAGTTTGACAATCAGAAGTGTCAGACTTCTTTTTATGCAATAGGAAATTACTCCATATTACATAAAAAACGTTTTGCTAAGAAAGTTCACCTTGCAGAAATGAAATGAGTCATACTAGAAAAAAAGAATTATTTATAGTATAGTAAGAAAAGAAAAAGAAACGGATGTAAAGCAGGAGGATATTATGACTGAAAAATTATTACAATTATTAAAGGCAGGAACCAGTGCCATTATGGTGGTAAAAGAGGCAGAGCAGCAGTTGAAAGAGGCAGGTTTTGAAGAATTGTGTTTTTCCAATACCTGGGGACTTACTGAGGGTGGAAAATACTATATGAAACATCACGATACAACCTTGTTGGCTTTTACAGTAGGTCAGCAGGTGGAATCTCAAGAAGGATTTAAAATCGCAGCAGCACATACGGATTTTCCATGTCTTAGAATTAAACCAAATCCGGATGTAGCGACCAGCGGATATGCGCAGGTAAATGTAGAAGTGTATGGTGGAGCTATTTTAAATACATGGTTAGACAGACCATTAAGTATATCCGGTCGTATTGCAGTAAAAAGCAATGATGTGATGCATCCGGATATGCGCTATATAGATATAAAACGTCCATTGATGACAATTCCGAATCTTGCAATTCATATGAATCGTGAGGTGAATAAGGGAGTAGAATTGAATCGACAAACAGATATGCTTCCCATTGTAGGACTTTTGGAAAAAGAGTTAAATGAAAAACAGGCATTTTTAAAGTTTTTGGCAAAAGAAGAGGGCGTAGCAGTAGAAGATATCTTAGATTATGAATTGTGGGTATATTGTATGCAAGAGCCGGTAACCTTTGGCATGAATGAGGAATTGATATTATCCCCACGTTTAGATAATCTTACTTCGGTACAGGCATTATTAACAGGAATTATCGAAGGAAAGCAGAAGAAGGGAATCAATGTAATTGCATTGTTTGACCATGAGGAAATCGGCAGCAAGACAAAGCAGGGAGCAGGTTCCTTATTATTGTTAAATGTATTGGAAAAAATATGTGATAGTTTTGGAAAAACAACGGCACAGACCAAGGAAAGCATTTACGAATCCTTTTTGTTGTCAGTAGACGTAGCCCATGGTTTGCATCCAAATAATGCAGGAAAAATGGATATTACAAACAAACCGGTGTTAGGTGGAGGACTTTGCATAAAAGAGGCTTGTTCTCAGTCCTATGCTACGGATTGTGAAGCAGTTGCAGTGGTGGAACAGATATGCCAGAGGGCAGGTGTTGCATATCAAAAATTTGTAAATCGTTCCGACATGGCAGGCGGAGGAACATTAGGTTCCATTGCATCCAGTATTATACCGATTCCTACGGTCGATGTTGGAATTCCGCTCTTAGCAATGCATTCAGCAGCAGAAACCATGGGAAAGAAAGATATGGAATCATTAACCGGATTGGTGCGAGAATTTTTCAGCCTTTAATATAGGAAGGGAGATATAAGTGAAGGGAACGAAAAACAGGCATTTATGGCTGCTTTTGGTACTGGGAGTGCTTGCAAGTCAGGTGATAGCTTGTACCTCTGTAAAGAAGGAACAGGTAGAGCCACCGCAGTACCAGACCAATGCAGCCGAGGAAACGGTAGAAGTATCCAAAATCTCAGATGGAAATTATGCGTATGAGAATTTGAAGCAGGAAGAGCAGCAAGTATATGATGAGATGCTGACTGCTATTTTAAGTCATCAGGAAAAAATAATGTTATCCAGTATGGATACAGAAGTGATGCGCAAGGCGTATACGGCAGTATGCGCAGATTATGGTGGACTTTTTTGGATTGACGGTTATGTGTTTACTAAGTACATGCAGGGAGATGAGATGGTAGGCTTAGAGTTTGCTCCCAATTACACCATGACAGAGGAAGAACGAGAGCAAACACAGCAACAGATTGACCAGGTAGTAGAGCAATGGTTAGGAAATATCTCTGTCAACGATAGCAATTATGACAAAGTAAAATATATCTATGAATTACTTAGTACCAATACAGAGTATGTGGAGGGAGCACAAAACAGTCAAAATATTATAAGTGTATTTTTGAATGGACAGACGGTATGTCAGGGGTATGCCTGTGCAGCGCAGTATCTGATGAAGCAACTTGGAATTCAAAGTGTGATTGTGTCAGGAACGGCATTAGGCGATGCACATGCCTGGAATCTTTTTCAGATGAATGGAGCATATTATTACATGGATGCGACCTGGGGAAGAGGAAAGTATGTAGAAGATACAGTGGAAAAATACTTCATAGATTATAAATATATGGCAATGACTACCGAAGAAATGTTGCGTAGCCATTTACCGGATGGTGAGTTGAATTTGCCGGAATGTACAGCAGTAGCGGATAATTATTACCGAAAGGAAGGCGCATATATTGAAGAATGGAATCCTGAGGTGATTGGTGCTTACTTTGCAAAGGCATATGAGGAAAAACAAATAGTTACAGTACGGTTTGCAAACCGGCAATTATATGATGAAGCAATAAAGTATTTTCTGGAAGATGGAAATGTGTCAGAGTACTGTCCGGATGTGCAGGAAATTAATTATATAACGGAGGATGACTGGTTAGAGATAAGTTTTTACTTTTCAGAAGAATAAAGAGTCCGGCAACGGACTCTTTCGTGCCTGAGCGTTGTCATCTATGATGAATTTCATCTCCGTAAGGTGGGTCTCCTTAGCGGAGAGTTTTTTATATTATAGGAAAATTATACACTTTTGCATTTTAGCGTGACACAATATTTCCTATGATATAAAAAAAGTCTTTTCAAACCTGAATATTTATGTTAGGATAAAGTAGTATTTAAAACTACATAAAGAAATTTTTATATTTTAGAATGTTATTTTGAATATCAAATAGAATGAGAAAGAATACTATATAAAACAGAAATATTCAGGAGGAATACAATGAGCTATAAGATTGTGGTAGACAGTTGTGGTGAACTGCCGGAAAAGTTAAAGGAAGATGGACATTTTCAGACGGTATCCTTAGAACTTTTTGTAGATGATTATCATGTAACGGATGATGAGCACTTCAATCAGAAGGAATTTTTAAGAAAGGTAAAGGAAAGTCCGAATTGTCCAAAGTCTGCATGCCCTTCTCCGGAGGCATTTCAGGAGGCATATGACTGTGAGGCAGACCATGTATATGCAGTAACTTTGTCTGCACAGCTTAGTGGTTCCTATAATAGTGCAGAATTGGGTAAGAATCTGTATCTGGAAGAAAAAGGCGAAAAAAAGATTCATGTGTTTGATTCAAAATCTGCGTCAATAGGCGAAACATTGATTGCCATGAAGATTCAGGAATACGAGGAAGCAGGTTGTAGTTTTGAAGAAGTAGTGGCAAAGGTAGATGCATATATTGCGGAGCAGAATACTTATTTTGTACTGGAGACATTAGAAACACTTCGGAAAAATGGAAGATTAAGCAACATTAAGGCATTTGTGGCAAGTGCTTTGAATATTAAACCAGTTATGGGTTCTACATCGGAAGGCAGTATCTGTCAGATTAGTCAGGCAAGAGGAATGGGAAAGGCATTGGATAAGATGATTACAACGTTGTTATCCAGAGTGAAAAATCCAGAACAGAAGATACTGGCGATTTCCCATTGTAATTGTCCGGAACGGGCACAAACGATATTGGAAAAAGTAAAAAGCCTTGGAAAGTTTAAGGATGTATTTGTCATTGATACCGCCGGAATCAGTAGTATGTATGCCAATGATGGTGGCGTGATTATGGCAGTATAGTAAGAAAAGTATAGGAAACAGGAGCATATCACAAAGAAAAGAAAGTGATATGCTCCTGTTTGTATGTAGCACTTTGGCATAGAAAATTCAATTTTCCGGTATATAGACAGCTTTTTCTAAGGCAGAGCGAATGGCATTTAGCAGTACCGTAGAAGTATATTGTGTGTCTTCGACGTAAGAAATATCATCCAAAGACTGCGTTTCATAAATCTGTTGTGTCAGGTTATCCAAAGCGGGCTGCATTAGCGGGTACATTGCAGCAGTTGTTTCATCCAGATTTATGAGTGAGATGGAATTAATATGATTGGCATCCACAGCCACTTCCACATCAATTGCATTGTCATTTAATTGTATGGAGGAGGTATATACCCCCGCTACATACTGCATGGTTTCTTCCGATTGCCCATTGTTTTTGCTATCTGGTAAAAACATGAAAATCAGCAGTAGAATCAGTAAAATTCCCAGTACAGCAAAAATGGCTGTATAAATCAGCTCCTTCATATGCAGAACAACAATTTTGGTTTTTGAACTCACAGGAGTCCTCCTAAGAATCTGTTTGATTTACTATATGAAAAAAGAGATGGAAATATACTATTGACAAGGTGGATTTTTTATAGTAATATGCTAGATGTGTCTCAAAGATGCAATATGCGATAGTGGCGTAGTTGGTAACGCGCGACCTTGCCAAGGTCGAGACCGCGGGTTCGAGCCCCGTCTATCGCTCTAACAGATAAGTGCTGAAACTATTGATTTTACAAGGTTTCAGCATTTTTTATATTCTCTGGAATTGTTGAAATTGGTTAAATATTGGTTAAAAAATTAACTTTGTTTGTACTTTTAAAAACATTTTAAGATGTGATTATATTCTTTGACTTTCGTTTCCAACGGTGTTATACTCAATTCTAAAAACACGAAAGGGGACATGGGCATGAATGAAATTGAAAACTGGTACGACAATGAATATGAGGAGTGGAATAGGTTAGAACGGCATAAGATAGAATTTGAAATAACCAAACACTATCTGGACAGATATATAACCAAACCGGAAAGTAAGATTTTTGATATTGGCGGAGGTCCGGGAAGATATTCCATTTATTTGGCAAAACAAGGACATAAAATAACACTGCTTGATTTATCAGGAAAAAATGTGTGCGTGGCAAAAGAAAAAGCGGCAGAAGCAGGAGTAGTTTTAGAAGATTGTGTGAAGGGAGATGCACTGGCACTTCCGGAATATGAAAAAGAATCGTTTGATGTGATTTTGCTCATGGGACCGTTGTATCATCTTACCAAAGCAGAGGATAGAAAAAAAGCAGTAGAAGAAGCACGAAAACTTTTGAAAAAAGGTGGCATTTTAATAGCAGCATTTATTTCCCAGTATGCGCCGATTCAAGATTGCTTTTCGTATCTTGATTTCTACGAGGATGAAGTAAAAGAATTGCTACATTATTTAGAAGATGGTAAAAATAATGAAGGAGGATTTACAACAGCATATTTTACCAGTGTAGAAGAAGCAAGAAGTCTTATGCAAGAGCAACAGTTTAAAGAATTAGCGTTTGTAGGAGTGGAAAATATATTAGGATGCAAGGAACAGGAAATTTTAAAGCTTCCAAACGAGGAACAGGAAAAGTGGTTAGAACTTGGAATTGCATTAGCAGAAGATGAAAAACTTTACGGAACGAGTCAACATTTTTTGTATATTGGAGAAAAATAGCCCGACAAGTGGACAATAGAAATCATTTTGATTTTAAAGACTTGATGTCTTTTGGTATGTTCATTCTTGCATTACTGACATTCGTTTATTTGATTAGTCATTAGTTCTGCATAGAAAAACCACCCTTCAAAACTTTGACGAGTAATAGGGTGGTTTTTCTACTTCATATTATAGGTCAACCACTTTGTGGGCGGTTGCTCCTCTTCTAAAATAAATATAACACTTTTACAGGTGATTGTAAACGGATTTTCTAATTTTATTGTGCATCACTACTACTTAAAGTGCTAAGGTAGTCATTCACAGCACTTAAATCAACCTCAGTCTTAGTGGTATTTTCTGCCTTCTGTGTCTTATAATAACCATATCCGGAATATCCAATCCAACCAACAATTGCAACACAGACAATGGTTCCTACCACAGAAAGGATACCTTTCTTAATTTTTTCACGTTTTAAAACTTTTTTACGATTTGCTTTTTCCTTTTTATAACGTTCTACTTTTTCCTGACTCATAGTAAATCTCCTTACTCCATATGTAATATCTATAGTATACACTATTTCTGTGAAAAAATCTTGAAAAATTTAAAATTTCAGATAAAACCACGAAAAAGTTCAAGAAAAGGAGAAAAAACGAGGTTTCATGTTATCTGTTTTTGTGATACAATGAGCGAAAGCGAGAAGAAAAGAGAGACATAATAAGGAGAAAGAAAATGAGTTTAGCGGATAAAATATTCATTGATATGTGTCAGGATATTATTGACAATGGAACCAGTACAGAGGGAGAGAAGGTGCGCCCTCACTGGGAGGACGGTACAAGTGCCTATACCATTAAAAAGTTCGGTGTAGTAAATCGTTACGATTTGTCTAAGGAATTTCCGGCAATTACCCTGAGAAAAACAGCAATTAAAAGTTGTACGGATGAAATGCTTTGGATTTGGCAGCAGAAGTCCAATAACATTCACGACCTTCACAGCCATGTGTGGGATGAATGGGCAGATGAAAACGGCTCTATCGGTAAGGCATATGGTTATCAAATGGGGGTCAAACATCAATATAAGGAAGGAATGATGGATCAGGTAGATCGTGTGATTTATGACCTGAAAAATAATCCTTTCAGCCGTCGTATCATGACAAATATTTATGTTCATCAGGATTTACATGAAATGAATCTTTATCCATGTGCATATAGTATGACTTTCAATGTAACACAAAAGCCAGGACATGATAAACTGATATTAAATGCTATTTTAAATCAGCGTTCACAGGATATATTGACAGCAAACAACTGGAATGTATGCCAGTATGCAGTATTGGTGCATATGTTAGCACAGGTGTGTGACATGGAAGTGGGAGAACTGGTGCATGTAATTGCAGATGCACATATTTATGATCGTCATATTCCGTTAGTAAAAGAATTAATCAGTAGAGAGACACATCCGGCACCAACCTTCTGGTTGAATCCGGAGATTAAGGATTTTTACCAGTTTACCAGAAATGATGTGCGTTTAGATAATTATGTAACCGGACCGCAAATAACTAACATTCCGGTAGCAGTTTAAAGTACAGAAAAGAGAAATAGGGATGAAACTTCGTGAAGAATATACCTGTCCATTAGAACTGGTGCATGATATGATAAAAGGAAAATGGAAAAGCATTATTTTGTGGAGATTGCGTTTGGGAGCTACTTCTCTTGCAAAATTAGAAAGGGATATTGAAGGCATTACACAGAAAATGCTGTTAGAACAGCTCAAAGAACTAATGGATTATGGATTCGTAGAAAAGAAAACCTTTGAAGGATATCCACTTCGTGTAGAGTATTCCTTAACATCAGATATGGGCATGCAGATATTAGAGGCATTGAAAATCATGCAACAGATTGGAATTTCCTATTTAAAAGAAAATGGTTTGGAACATGTATTAGAGGAAAAGGGAGTTCTGCTAGAGTAGTACCTACAAAAAAGTAAGTAATTTACGAAAAAGTCATTTTGTTTATAATTTTTTATAGCAACCAAAATAAGAAATGTTGCAGAGAAAGGAGAAACAAAATGAAGGTAACAAGTACAGGAGTAAAGAATGGTATTATTTTAGAAGAGTATGGCGGAAGAGGAAATCAATTTAATGAAAATGGGATCCCCAATTATTCCCTGCCGTTTCGAGTGGAGGGAGCACCGGAAGGAACGGTGTCCTTGGCGTTGGTATTAGAGGATAAGGATGCATGTCCGGTAACCGGATTTGTATGGATACATTGGCTTGCTGCCAATATTACTCGTTTTGAGATAAAGGAAAATGAGAGTTGCAGTACCAAAGATTTTATACAGGGGTGCAACAGTTTTGTGAGTATACAAGGCGGAGAACAGTCAAAAGAATTATCAAGCTTTTATAGCGGAATGACTCCACCCGACAAGGATCATGTATATGAACTACATGTATTTGCGTTAGATTGTATGCTTGAATTAGAAAATGGCTTCTGGTTAAATGAATTATATCAGAAGATGGAAGGACATATTCTTGCAACGGATGTATGTAAAGGGGTATATTATAAGATGTAATCGATAGGTTAGAAATATATTAAGAAATATATTAGGAGGATACAACATGAATTTAATTGCAGCAGTAGACAAAAATTGGGCAATCGGACTAAATAACAAGCTGTTAGTAAGTATTCCGGAAGATATGAAGTTCTTTCGAAAAACCACTACGGGAAAAGTTGTAGTTATGGGAAGAAAAACACTGGAAAGTTTTCCAAACGGACTTCCATTGAAAAATCGAGTGAACATCGTATTGACTTCTGATAAGAATTATAAAGTAAAGGATGCCATTATTGTGCATTCCATGGATGAGTTATTAGAAGAATTAAAAAACTATAACAGTGAAGATATTTATGTAATTGGCGGTGAGAGCATTTATCGCCAGATGGTAGATATGTGTGATGTAGCCCATATTACCAAAATCGATTATGCGTATGAAGCAGATTCATATTTTCCGAATTTGGATGAAAAAGAAGATTGGGAGATTACAGCAGATAGTGAAGAACAGACGTATTTTGATTTGGAATTTTATTTCCTGAAATATGAGAAAAAGAAGAAGTAGGATATGGAAAATTTTATTTTTAGTATTAATGTAACAATTCCTATTTTCCTTGTTATGGTACTGGGATGGGGATTGAAACAAATCGGAATGTTAAATGATAATTTTGTAACAGTGGCAAATAAGTTTAATTTTAAGGTGACATTGCCGTTTTTACTGTTTCGGGACCTTTCTTCGGTAGACATTAAAGCCGTTTTTGATTTAAAGTATGTCCTGTTTTGTGCCATTGCAAGTTCCGTTTGCTTTTGGGTAATCTGGGGCGGTACAAAGCTGTTCATGAAGGACAAGACCATGACAGGAGCCTTTGTACAGGCATCTTTTCGAAGCAGTGCGGCGGTGATGGGACTGGCATTTATACAGAATATTTATGGACCGTCTGCAATGGGACCATTGATGATTATTGGAGCAGTTCCGCTTTATAATATATATTCTGTGATTGTGCTGACTTTTGAAGCACAAAGTGGTGAGGAAGAAAGTCAGAAAAATAAAATAAAAGACGCTTGCCTTAATATTTTAAAAAATCCTATTATTATTGGAATTTTCTTAGGACTTATGGCATCGTTGTTAGAAATTGATTTTCTGGTATTAGTGGATAAGACAGTAAATAATGTTGCACAGATGGCAACGCCATTGGCATTAATCGCATTAGGGGCAGGATTTGAAGGAAGAAAGGCACTGGCGAAGATTAAGCCTACTCTGATTGCCTCTTTCATCAAGCTGGTAGGACAGACTGCTGTGTTTCTTCCGATAGCGGCATGGATGGGATTTGACGGAGAAAAGATGATAGCCTTACTTATCATGTTGGCATCACCAACAACTCCAAGTTGTTACATTATGGCGAAAAATATGAATAATGATGGAGTGCTGACAGCAAGTATTGTAGTAACCACAACATTGCTTGCAGCATTTACCCTAACGGGATGGATTTTCCTGTTAAAAACAATGGGACTGATATAGGATGAGGTGAAAATATGGCATTGGATATAACTGGGAGAAAATTATTTGCAAAAGCATTAATAGAAGAAGGTGTTGATATCGTATTCGGATATCCGGGAGGAATGGTAACGGATATCATGGACGAGTTGTATAAACACGAAGAAATAGAACTGGTATTGCCGCGACATGAGCAGGGGTTAATACATGAAGCAGAAGGCTATGCCAAGGCAACCGGAAAAGTGGGAGTCTGCATTGTAACCAGTGGACCGGGGGCTACGAATATTATGACAGGACTTGCGGATGCACATTCAGATAGTATTCCTCTTGTATGTATTACAGGACAGGTTCCTTTGAATCTTATCGGAAATGATGCATTTCAGGAAGTGGATATCGTGGGAATGACCCGTAGTATTACCAAGTATGGTGTAACGGTTCGTGATAGAAAAGACCTTGGCAGAACATTGAAAATGGCATTTCATATTGCAAGAACCGGAAGACCGGGACCGGTATTGGTAGATTTACCAAAGGATATCCAGACACAACCGGGGCCGGCAGAATATCCAAAGACTGTGAATATACGAGGATATAAGCCAAATGAGAGTGTACATATCGGTCAGCTGAAAAAGGGTTATAAGCTGTTAAAGTCTGCGAAGAAACCACTGTTTTTAATTGGCGGTGGTGTAAATATTGCTAAGGCAAATGAGAAATTGCAAGAGTTAGTAGAAAAGACAAAAATCCCGGTAGTTACAACGATTATGGGAAAGGGAGCAATTCCTACTACCCATCCATATTATGTCGGAAACAGTGGAATGCATGGTCGCTATGCTGCAAATATGGCAGTCAGTGAATGTGATGTATTGTTCTCTATTGGAACACGTTTTAACGACAGAATCACCGGAGATTTGAATGAATTTGCTCCAAAGGCACAGATTGTTCATGTAGATGTAGATACCGCTTCTATTTCTCGAAATGTAGTGGTAGATGTTCCGATTGTAGCAGATGCAGGACTTGCAATTGAAAAAATGTTAGAGTGGGCAGAACCACAGAAAACAGATAAATGGCTTACGCAGATTCGTGAATGGGATAAGGAAAATCCTTTGGAAATGCGAAGAGATCATGGCATGACTCCACAGATGATTATGGAGCATATCAATGAACAATTTGATGAAGGCATTATTGTAACCGATGTAGGTCAGCATCAGATGTGGGCGACACAGTATATTGAGTTGAATGAGAAAAAGAAGTTTATTACTTCCGGTGGTTTAGGAACCATGGGATTTGGATTCCCGGCAGCCATTGGAGCGAAAATAGGTTGTCCGGACAAAGAAGTTATCTGCATTAGTGGTGATGGCGGTATGCAGATGAATATTCAGGAGTTGGCAACAGCCATGGTGCAGGATGCCCATGTAATCGTGTGTGTATTCAATAACTATTATCTTGGTATGGTACGACAGATGCAGCAGCTATTTTACGGCAAGCGTTACGAAGCAACTTGTTTGCGCCGTAGAAAGAACTGTCCAAGAGATTGTAAAGGACCAAATCCGTCATGTCCACCATATGAGCCGGACTTTGTAAAGCTGGCAGAAAGCTATGGGGCAACCGGAATGCGTGTAACCAAAGAAGAGGAAATTGCACCTGCATTTGAAAAAGCCAAAAAGGTGAGCGGACCGGTAATTATTGAGTTTATGATAGCAACAGAAGAAATTGTACTCCCCATGGTAAAGAGCGGAAATCCCATGAGTGAAATGATTTTAAAATAAGGAGGGAAGGACATGAAAAAGAGATGGATTGCATTATATGTAGAAAATGAAGTAGGTGTCCTTGCCAAGGTTTCCGGTCTTTTTTCCGGAAAATCCTATAATCTGCAAAGTCTTACCGTAGGAACTACCGAGGATGAAACTATTTCTCGTATGACGATTTGTGTCAGCAGTGATGATGTGACATTTGAACAGATAAAGAAACAGTTGAATTGCATGGTAGAGGTAATTAAGGTAATAGACCTTAGTAACGTGCCAATTCATATGAAAGAGATTTTATTTGCAAAAGTAAAGGATTGTTCTTCGGAAGATAAGGCAGAGGTATTTCAGATTGCACAGGTATTTCATGTAGAAGTATCTGATATAGGAAAAGACAGTGTCTTGTTGGAGTGCAAAGCCACAGAACGAAGAAATAATGAATTGATTGCATTGTTAAAGAGCAGATTTCATCATATTGAGGTAGTGCGTGGCGGAGCGGTTGCCATTGAGTCTATCAGTACCTCATGTGCAGGAAAAACAGAGTATGACAGAAAGTAAACGGGGTAGCTTGAAATGTCTAATACAACGAAAATAGCATTAGAAGCATCCTTAAAAAAGCTGATGCTTCAGAAACCATTTGATAAAATAACCATTAACGATTTGACAAAAGATTGTGGAATCAGTCGCATGACATTTTACAATCATTTTAAAGATATTTATGATTTGGTGGAATGGAGTTGTGAAGAAGACGGAAAACAGGCATTACAGAACAATAATACCTATGACACCTGGCAGGAAGGATTATATCAGATCTTTCAGGCGGTATTGGCAAACAAACCATTTATTTTAAATGTGTATCGTACCGTTAGCAGAGAGCAGATTGAGAACTATCTGTTTGGACTTACCAGAGATTTGATTGAGAATGTAGTAGAAGAAAAGTCTGTTGGAAGAGAAATATCGTTAGAAGACAAATTATTTATTGCAGGTTTTTATAAATATAGCTTTGTGGGAATTATGTTAGACTGGATTAAACAAGGCATGAAGGAAGAACCGCAGATTCTTGTGGAGAAGATTAGTTTAACCGTACGAGGAAATGTAGCCAATTCTGTACGAAATTTTGAAATTGCCAAAAAAGAACATAAAATAGAATAAGTTTACAAAATTGCCGGAATGTATAATTTTTATTCATTCCGGCAATTTTGTAAATTGTAAGGAAAAGATAATAAAGGTATAGTGGTAACAGTGAATGAAGAATCACAGGAAAGGAAGGTAATTGGTTATGGCAAAGAAAAATATAGTACGAGGAATGGCAATGCTTGCAGCAGGTGCAGGAGCAGCAGCGGTAGCAGCCAAGAGTTTGAAGAAACAAAACATAGAGAAAAAAGAAATCAAAGAAAGAGTAGAAAAAACGCAAAGCGAATACCGCAATACAGAGCGTGGAAAATACGAAAAGAACAGCAAAGGAATCTATTATACCAATGGAAACTATGAAGCATTTGCTCGTCCAAAGAAGCCGGAAGGCGTGGAAGAAAAACAGGCTTATCTGGTAGGAAGTGGACTGGCATCTCTTGCAGCAGCATGTTTCTTAGTGCGTGACGGACAGATGCCGGGAGAAAATATTCATATTTTAGAAGCAATGGACATTGCCGGAGGCGCATGTGATGGAATTTATGATGCAACCAGAGGTTATGTAATGCGTGGTGGACGTGAGATGGAAAATCATTTTGAATGTTTGTGGGATTTATTTCACAGTATCCCATCTCTTGAAATACCGGGAGCTTCCGTACTAGATGAATATTATTGGTTAAATAAAGAAGATCCAAACTATTCTCTTTGCCGTGCTACACAAAATCACGGAGAGGATGCACATACAGACGGAAAATTTGGGTTAAGCCAAAAAGGCTGCATGGAAATCATGAAATTGTTTATGACAAAAGATGAAGATTTGTATGATAAAACAATTGAAGATTTCTTTGATGAAGAAGTGTTTGAGTCCAATTTCTGGTTATACTGGAGAACCATGTTTGCATTTGAAAACTGGCACAGTGCATTGGAAATGAAACTTTACATTCAGAGATTTATCCATCACATTTCAGGACTTCCGGACTTTAGTGCATTGAAATTTACAAAATATAATCAGTACGAATCTTTGATTATGCCAATGCAGAAATATCTGGAAGAAGCAGGAGTAGAATTTAGATTTGGAACAGAAGTAACCAACGTTATTTTTGACATCAAGGATGGCAAAAAAGTAGCAAAAGTCATTGAGTGCAAAGTTGACGGAAAAGAACAGGGAATCAAGCTCACAGAAAATGACCTGGTATTTGTAACCAACGGAAGTTGTACCGAGGGAACCATTTACGGAGATCAGAATCATGCACCAAACGGTGACGCAGAAGTTCGTACAAGTGGTTGCTGGAGCCTTTGGAAAAACATCGCAAAACAGGATGAATCATTTGGACATCCGGAAAAGTTCTGTTCTGATGTAGCTAAGACCAACTGGGAATCAGCAACCGTAACAACTTCCAGCGATAAGATTATTTCTTATATTGAAAAAATATGTAAGAGAGATCCAAGAACAGGAAAAGTAGTAACCGGTGGTATTGTAAGTGCCAAGGATTCCAGTTGGCTTCTTAGCTGGACCATTAACAGACAGGGACAATTCAAGGAACAGGATAAAAAAGACGTATGTATCTGGGTATACAGTCTGTTTACCGATGTACCGGGTGATTACATTAAAAAACCAATGAAAGAGTGTACCGGAAAAGAAATTACTGCTGAGTGGTTATACCACATGGGAGTGCCGGTAGAGGAAATTGATGAATTGGCAGAAAACGAAGCAATTTGTGTTCCGACGATGATGCCATATATTACCGCATTCTTCATGCCAAGAGCAAAGGGTGACAGACCGGATGTAATCCCGGATGGATGTGTAAACTTCGCATTTTTAGGACAGTTTGCGGAAACACCAAGAGACACTATTTTTACAACAGAGTATTCCGTAAGAACTGCAATGGAAGCAGTCTATGGATTATTGGGTGTAGATAGAGGTGTACCGGAAGTATGGGGCAGTGTTTACGATGTAAGAGAGCTTTTAGATAGTTCTGTAAAACTGATGGATGGAAAATCCCCGTTGGAAATTCAGTTACCTGGACCATTGAATGCATTAAAGAAACCATTGATTCGTGCCATCAAAGGTACTGTTGTGGAAAAAGTATTAAGAGACCACGAGGTATTAAAAGACTACATGTTGAAATAATATGTATATAAAAAGTGTGTTGTGCTACTTGATATTTGTGGGGAGTATAAATATAATAATGGGGAATGGAGTGAAGCGTATGCGAAAAATATTAATAGTAGTAGACATGCAAAAGGACTTTATAGATGGCTCATTGGGAACAAAAGAGGCACAGGAAATTGTTCCGGCAGTAGTGAAAAAGATACAGAGCTATTCAGTCAAGGATATCTATGTAACCAAAGATACACATGGAGAAAATTATCTAGAAACCTCAGAAGGAAAGCACCTTCCGGTAGTTCATTGCATAAAAGGAACAGAAGGATGGGAACTGGATGAGAGAGTTGAAGTTGTAACAAAGGGTGCAGTTGTAGTAGAAAAGCCTACCTTTGGTTCGATAGAACTAATGGAATTATTAAAGACGGAAAATGAAAAAGAACCATTGGAAATAGAATTGGTTGGCTTGTGTACCGATATTTGTGTGGTATCAAATGCATTGTTATTAAAAGCCGCAATGCCGGAAAATCGGATTTGTGTAGATGCATCCTGTTGCGCAGGAGTAACACCACAGTCTCATGAGGCAGCACTTACCACTATGGGTATGTGTCAGATTGAAGTAGTGTAAAGTTTATTATGTGATAGGCTGCAATTTCCTATTGCAAGAAAAAAGGTCCGCTTGGCGGACTTTTTTTTATCTTGCAAGAACATCTGTAATTTCTCCAATATACATGGTATGGAAATTATCAGTGTCATCGCCGGAATACCATTTTTCTTTAATTTCCGGGTCAAGAAAATGTGCTTCTTCAATTGGCACAGCAGCCATTTTTTTGCAAAGAACAACAAAATTACCTTCGTCTACATAAGGTGTTCCGTCTTTGTAGTCCAGATTCAATCCGGAAGTCTTGAACTTATCTTCCTGACGACCGGACACAATGCCGAAGTATTTTAAATCATTCTTATATTTTTTATCAAAAAAAGTACAGGAAAAAGTGGAACTATTGTCAATGAACTCTTTGGTATAACGACTTTCACGAACGAAAATAAAGGCTACGTTTTTCCCCCAAAGAACACCAAGGCCGCCCCAGCTGGCAGTCATTCCGTTTGCCTTTTGTTCATCGCCCGAGGTGATTATCAGCCAGTCATTTCCAATCTTGGTAAAAGGGTTAAATTCTAAAAGATCCACAGGATATGGTTGGAATTGATGCATAAGTATTCTCCTTTTTTATAAAATTCATTTGTTAACATAAGTATACAACATTTCAAAAAAAATTCCTAGAACGCTTTCATAATTTCTTAAGAAAAATGTAGAATGAAATTCAAGATTTTTTCACAAACTAGTGGTACTATGGCGTGGTAAGCGTGAAAGGTCTTTGGAGGAAAAGAAAATGAAGCAAAAGAAAGACGAATTTGCGAGTATAAATAAAACGAAAAATACAGGAAAAGTAGTGGTAGTGACATTAGCCGTTCTGGCAATCTGTGTTACAGGAGTAATGTGTGCCAGAAAGCTTAAGATGGACGAAGAATATATTTCATTAGAAAATCAGCAGGAATGCAGAATGGAGGAAATTTTTAACGGGTAATTGCATAGAATACCAATAAATGCATAATATAGAGGTATTTATGAATCAGAAATTGCGAGCGGCACAGATGAATCATGTGGATATGGGAAAGCTGCGGGTAGAAACCACATCCGTAGTGGGAAATGTTCCGGTTGAAAATGCAAGGATAACCATTTCCTATACGGCTGACCCGGAAAGTCCAATGGAGGAATTACGAACCAATGCCAATGGGCAGACAGAAGAAATATCCGTGGCGGCACCACCGCTAGAGTATAGTATGGAACCCGATCAACCACAGCCTTATTCCGAATATACGGTACATGTAGAAGCAGAAGGGTATCGACCTGTGAATGTAGACGGAACAGATGTGTTTTCCGGGCAGACTGCTTTGCAGGGAGTGCGCATGGAGCCCATAGAGGTATCAGAAGAGGATTTAAAAAACATTGTGATTCCGGCACATACCTTATTTGGAGATTATCCTCCGAAAATTGCAGAGGATGAGATAAAGCCGGTAGATGAAAGTGGCGAGATTGTTTTAAGCAGAGTAGTAATACCGGAATACGTCATTGTACATGACGGAACACCGGGAGACTCCACCGCAAGCGATTATTATGTAAGATATCGGGATTATATAAAAAATGTAGCCTCCAGTGAGATATATGCCACTTGGCCGGAATCTACTATTACAGCTAATATTTTGGCAATTATGTCTTTTACATTAAATCGAGTTTATACGGAATGGTATCGAAACAAGGGATATGATTTTACCATTACTTCATCCACCGCTTATGACCACAAATGGATGTATGGAAGAAACTATTTTGAAAGCATTTCCAGAGTTGTAGATGAGATATTTGCCAATTATTTGTCCCGACCAAATGTAAAACAGCCGATTTTGACCCAGTATTGTGATGGACAGAGAGTTACTTGCCCCAATTGGTTAAGTCAGTGGGGGTCAAAGTATCTGGGAGACCAGAATTACTCTCCGGTTGAGATTATACGGTATTATTATGGAAATGACATGTACATTAATGAAGCAGAAGAAATTTCAGGGGTACCGGCATCCTGGCCTGGGTCTGATTTGACCATAGGTTCTACCGGAAGTAAGGTGCGTCAGATGCAGGAGCAGTTAAATCGAATTGCACAGGTTTATACTTCTATTCCAAGGATTGCTACAGATGGTATTTATGGTTCAGCCACGGCAGAAGCTGTTAGACAATTTCAATCCATATTCGGGCTTCCGGCAACGGGAGTAGTAGATTATCCCACTTGGTATAAGATATCAGAGGTTTATGTGGGAGTTACAAGAATTGCAGAACTTTATTAAGCAAGAGCTGTGTACTAAGAAATTAGTGCACAGCTCTTTTTATACAATGGGAAATTGGTCATAAATGACACCGCTCGGGCGCGAAAAAGTTCGGCAAACGGACTCTTTATATTTAGAAAAATAATAGATTGATTTTTTAATCATGAGAAAGTATAATTAAATTATCATGAGAAGAAAGAAAAACACGGGGAAAGGCTGAGAATTATGAGAAAATTTCATGAAAGATGTAGTATTGTTACAATTGCAATAATGGTATTAGTTTTAACAGTACTTTCGGTCAGGGTATTTGCGGCGGAACAACAGGAGGAAAAGGACGAAAAGGAGGAAATTACAGTAGGTTATACACCATATGATCCAATGATAAAGGAAGATAAAGATGGAAACTTATATGGATATGGTGTCACTTATCTGAATGAATTGGCAAGAAGAGCCGGGTGGACGTATAAATTTGTGAAAGTGAATGAGAGTGAACGGATTGAAAAGTTATTAAATGGAGATATTGATTTATTATGTGGTATACATAAAGACTGTGCTCAAAAAGATCAGTTATTGTTCTGTAAAGAGACAACTGCTTTGGAGTATGGAATGTTGGCTACATTAAAAAATAATACAGATATCTTTTTTGATGATTTTCAGCATATTAATGGAAAAAAGATTGGAATAAATACAAGCTCCGATTTGGAAAACGCACTGGTTCGTTATGCAAAGAAAAATGGAATTTCATATGAACCGGTTTATTTTGATGATTATGAGAGCTTACAAGAGGCACTGAATAACAAAACCATAGATATTATGTTAGTGTCAAGCTTAAGAGATATTGATAATATTAAATATGTAGGAAAAACATATTCCATACCGGAATCTTTTGCAGTAAGTGGAAATAATCCGCAGCTAATGGATAAGCTGAATAAAACAGATTTAGAGTTAAAACGTGAACAACCTTTTTATATTGCAGCTTTGCATGAAGTGTTTTTTGGTGTGCCGTATCAAAAACTGACAGGAATCACCAGAGAAGAATATGAGTATGTTTCAAGTGAACCTACGATAAAAGTGGCATATAATTCTGACAGCTATCCAATTGAATATACAGATGAAAAGACAAATAAATATGCAGGGGTTTATGCGGAAACCATGCAGTTAATTTCACAAGAGAGTGGCTTGAAGTTTGAGTATATTCCGATAAAAGATTTTTCAAAAGCATGGGAAATGGTTCGGGATGGAGAGGCAGATATCATTGCAGGAAGCTATATGGATAGGGAACTGGCAGAAAAATATCATATGCTGTATTCCCAAAGTTATCTTTCCGAAGAGTATACAATCGTAGGGCGAAAGGGAGAGGAAATACCGGAAAATGCAGTAATTGCTTTGCCGAAATGTTTTGTAGAAATTCAATCGTATTTTCAAAGTGAAGAGCCAAAGTGGGAAATCAAAGAGTATAAGGATATAACTACATGTTTGGAGGCGGTAAATGAAGGAGAGGCAGATTTAACAGCAGTAAATTCTGTTTTTCTACAGACGGTGTATAATCTTAGTAATTATGAGCAGCTGCGTATCGTGCCGAATATGACTCGTACGATACCGATTTATATTGGAATTGGAGAAAATACACAAAATGCTTCTGTATTAAAAAGTATTCTGGATAAAACCATAAATAAAATACCGGAAGAAAAGTTCCAAAAATGTGTAACGGAGAATGCAATTAATATATCCTATAAACCAACCATATGGGAAGTGGTACGCCAATTTATACCACATATATTGCTGGCAATTTCAGCAGTGATTGTTGCAGTAGCATATATTATTTCCAAAAGAGAGAAGCATTACAAGCATTTAGCATTGACAGATTCAGTAACCGGACTGTGGAATGAAGTAAAATTTAACAAAGAGGCACAGGAGCTTCTGGAGAAGAATCCGGAGCAGGCATACATCGTAATTACTATTGACATAAATAAGTTTAAGTTTATAAATAACGATTTTGGTATTCGTGTAGGGGATAACATACTTAAAACACTGGGAAAAAGAATACAGGAAATTTTCGGAGGAGTAGGAATTTATGCCAGAGAAGCGGCAGATGTTTTCATGATAATGATGGCTGAAAAAGATTATCGAGAAGAAATGTTGCGTCCGCTGGGAAAGGAAATTTCTTTTGAAAATGCCGGAAAACGTCAGAGTTATAGAATCACCATAAAAGCGGGAATCTGTGTAATCGAAGCAGGTGGAGAAAGAAAAGATATTTCCCGATATGTAGATCAGGCATCTATGGCAAGAAAGAACATAAAGGAAAGTGCCAGTGAGAATATCGCTTATTATGATGAAAAAATAAAAAGAGAATAGCACAGGAAATTGCAATTGAAAATAAGATGGAAGATGCACTTTTAAAAGGTGAGTTTCAAGTCTATTTGCAACCGAAATATTATCTGCCCACAGGTGAAATTGTAGGCGCAGAGGCTTTGGTAAGGTGGGTAGAACCAAGTGGAAAGATTATTCCGCCGGATAACTTTATACCATTATTTGAACGCAACGGATTTATTATACAGGTTGACTTTTATGTGTATGAGCAGGTAATGAAACGCATGCAGAAGTGGAAACAGGAAGGAAGAAGACCAATTTGTGTATCAGTAAATGTGTCCAGAGTGCATGTAAGAACCTATGACTTTTTCCAGAGATTAAACGAGCTAATTGAAAAATTTCAGATACCAAAAGAGTATTTCGAGCTGGAATTGACAGAGACTATCATGGGAAGTGCGCAGGGAATGACAAAGGACTTTATACAGGAGTGTAAAAAGCAAGGTTATAAAGTATCCATTGATGATTTTGGAAGCGGATATTCTTCCTTGAATTTATTAAAAGATTTACCGGTGGATATTTTAAAAATTGACAAAGGATTTTTGGATGAAACAGCAGAATCAGAACGAAGCAGTATTATTGTAGAACAAGTAGTGGAAATGGCAAAGAAAATGAAGATAGGTACCTTGTGCGAAGGAGTGGAAACGCTAAAGCAGGCAGAATTTTTAAAAGGAATTGGATGCGACATGGCACAGGGATATTTGTTCTCAAAACCAATTCCCATGGAAGAATTTGAAAAAATGATTTAAAAATGGCTAAAAAAGAGGTGAAATATAAGGGAAATAGAGAAAAATAAAGGGAGCGACGAAACAATGAAATATGAATTAAAAAATGAACAATTGACAGTTGGTTTTGAAACCAAAGGAGCAGAAATGATTTCCCTGAGGGGAAACAAAAGCGGAAAGGAATATTTGTGGAATGCAGATGCAAAGTTCTAGGGTAGACATTCACCGGTATTGTTTCCGATTGTAGGACGTGTTCGTGATAATACATATAGATATGACGGACAGGAATATCATTTATTCCAGCATGGATTTGCAAGAGATATGGAATTCGAATGTATTTCACAGGAGCCGGAAGAAATATGGTTCCGTTTGAAGGCAACACCAGATACAAAGAGGAATTATCCATTTGAATTTCAATTAGAAATCGGATATCGTTTGGAAAATGATACAGTACGGGTAATGTGGAAGGTTACAAATTTAGAAAAAGAGAAAGAAATGCATTTTTCCATTGGTGCACATCCGGCATTTATGTGTCCATTGAACGAAGGATAAAAACAGAGTGATTATGGTATTGTAATGGATGAAGAAGAGGAAGTAATGTATTCATTCATAAGCGCAGAAGATGGATTGATGTTTAATCACAAGAATGGCTTAAAATTAGAGCACGGCTATCATAAGTTTGAAGAAGGATTTTTTGATGAAAGTGCCTATATCATAGAAAAATATCAGGTGCGAAAAGTTTCCTTGGTAGACCCCCAGAAGAAACCATATATTACTGTATCTTTTCAGGCTCCGGTAGTGGGAATCACAATAGAGAAATCAGGTGACAAAAGATGTGGATACTTTTTGCAACGGGCTCTGCTTTATTTGCAGGAGCAACTGCAATTCTTGCAAAAATAGGTGTAAAAAATACAGATTCAGATGTGGCAACGGCATTGCGAACCATAGTAGTATTGCTGTTTTCCTGGCTGATGGTATTTGTGACAAATTCCTATGTTCCCATTGATGAAGTAACACAAAAAACATTGTGGTTGCTGGTTTTGTCAGGAGTAGCAACCGGAGCATCCTGGTTATGCTATTTCAAGGCATTACAGCTGGGAGATGTAAATAAGGTAACGCCAATCGATAAGACCAGTACCGTACTTACCATGATATTGGCATTTCTGTTTTTAGGTGAAGCTTTTAACGTTCCAATGTTTATCGGAATGGTTGGAATTTTAGCAGGAACCATGCTAATGATAGAAAAAAAGGAAACGGTGGTTACACAACAGCAGAAAAAAGATTATCGCTGGCTGATATATGCAATACTTTCAGCCGTGTTTGCCAGTGCAACTTCTATTCTTGGAAAATTAGGAATGGAGGGAATTCCATCTAATTACGGAACGGCAGTGCGTACCGGAGTAGTGCTTGTAATGGCATGGGTAGTGGTATTTTTGCAAAAGAAACAATCAAAGGTAAAAGAGGTTGGAAAGACCAGCTGGATATTCTTGATACTTTCCGGAGTGACAACCGGTATGTCTTGGTTGTGTTATTATCGGGCATTGCAGGAAGGACCGGCTAGTATCGTAGTACCAATTGATAAATTAAGCATATTGATTACGATATTGTTTGCAAGGGTATTCCTAAAAGAACGACTGACGAAAAAGGCAGTTGTGGGGTTAGTGCTGTTAGTGGCAGGAACCTTAGTCTTATTGTTATAAGAAATGTGATTATGAGATATTATTTTGTGTAGTGATAGAAGAAGAAAGGTTTTAATAGAAAGATAATAAGTCTATGAAAACCTTTCTTTTTTTTGCAATGAAAAATTTGATTAGATAAATATAAAAAAAGAAGGAAAAATAATGAATAGACAAATTATAAACAAGATAGTAAAAGCAAGTGGAATACAAGAAGGAGAGATGGTACTTTTGCATTTCTGGGGCGAACAGGAGCAAGAGGATGTTTTAGAAGAATTTGCAGAAACAGTCGTGGCAGCAGGTGCGTCTCCATTAGAGTTACGTCAGTCCAGAAGTAGAAATCAGAAGTTGTTTGCTCAGGCAACCGAACGTTCTTTTGGAAAAAAATATTTTTCTGTTTTTGAAAAGGTGGATACGGTATTAGACATCTTTGTATATCGGCCGGTAGTACTGGGTGCACAGTTAGAACAGGAACAGATGATGATTTACAAACACTATATGGGAAATTTGTTTGGGGCATTAGGAAAAGTACAACGTTTCTTGCAGATTCGTATTCCTACCCAGGAAAATGCATTGGAGTCAGGATTAGAACCGACAGAATATATTACCCGGAAAAGCATATGACATTGCTTATGAAGTGTTAAAAGAGAATTGTATGAAGAAAATGTAGGAGCATATGATGATGTAGTATTGGAAATTCATAACGGAATTGTAGAAAAAAGCAATTGTAAAGAAGTAAATGAATTTTTACAGCAGCTTGGAACAGCAGAAAAAACCGTATGTGAATTGGGATTCGGAATGAATGACCATGTTACAAAGCTTTGTGGTTATGCAGTATTGGGTGAAAAGATGTGCGATACATTTCATATAGCCATTGGAGATAATACGATGTTTGGTTGAAAGAATCAGGTACAGTTGCATATGGATCTTGTTGGAAAAGCCCAAATAAATCTGGTAGAATAGGGATAAGTGCGTTGATTGGGATACATGCTTTAATAATAGTGAAATTATAAAGTGGTGGAAGATAGAAAAGACGAGGCAAATCTTTGCAAAGTAGAAGCAAATATTTATGATGTTTTTGGAACTTTATATCAGGTATCTTAACGTGAAGCGGAAAAGAACGGAGGAGAAGAAGCTAAAGCAGAGGAAATGTTTTTGAAAAAAGCAGAAACAGTACCTGCAAACTGGAAGAAATCCTATGAAAAGGCAAAGGAATATCAGGATGTGGCAAAGATTTTAATAGAAGAGACCAAACTTGACACAGTAGAGAAAATTATGGCAGAATATCGTAGATTGTAGGAGGAAGAATAATGACAGAGACAGAAGCAATTAAATTATTTAAATGCCTGGCGGATAAGTCAAGACTTCAAATATTAAAGTCTCTTATGATAGAAGATATGTATGTGGAGCGTCTGGCAGAACGATTGAATCTGACACCACCAACCATTTCTTTTCATTTGAAAAAATTAGAAGATGCCGGAGCAGTAGAGTCTTATAAGGATCAGTATTATATGATGTATTCCTTGAAAAAAGAGGTATTTATGACAAAAATCATTGATATTATTAAGGAAGAATCTGCGGACTCAAAGCTTCAGGAAGAAAGAGAGGAAGCCTATCGTCAGAAAGTAATCGAGGCATTTTTTGAATACGGTAAGTTAAAGTCAATTCCGGCACAAAGGAAAAAGGAGCGAATTGTTTTAGAAGAAATCGCGAAATCCTTTGAAAAAGGGAAAAAGTATACCGAACGAGAAGTAAATATCATAATTGCGGATTTTAACGATGATTTTTGTACTATCCGCAGAGATATGATATCGGAACAGATATTAGAACGAGATAAGGCAACCTATTGGTTAGCGGAAAATTGACAATTTTACGAACATATGTTACACTGCATCCATAAAACCTTTATAGGAGTGGATTTTTCAAGAGTAATCTTTTTTCGCCACATAATTACATGATTGTAGTTATGTGGTATTTTTATGTCAAAGGAGAGAAATATGGATCAGTCATTTATGAAAGAAAAGAAAATTTTACCGTTAGTATTGTCTATGGCGTTGCCGATGGTGATTTCCATGGCAGTGAACTCACTGTACAATATTGTGGACAGCTATTTTGTGGCAAAAATCAGTGAAAAAGCCATGACGGCATTAGCTTTGGTATATCCGGTACAGAATCTGATTACTTCTATTGCAGTTGGATTTGGTGTGGGAATTAATGCGGTGGTAGCATTTTATTTAGGAGCCAATAATCAGGAAAAGGCAAATAGAGCAGTAACTCTGGGTGTATTTTTAAACTTTTTGCATGGTGTGATTTTAACATTTGTCTGCATTGGCGGAATGCCGCTGTTTTTAAAAATGTTTACCTCAGATAAAGAGGTAACACAGTTGACGCTATTGTATTCTAATCGTGCATTTTTATTCTCTGTTATTATTACCACAGGAATCTCATTAGAAAAAATCTTTCAGGCAGTAGGTAGAATGAAAGCCTCTATGTTCAGTATGATGTGCGGATTTATTGCAAATATTGTGTTAGACCCACTGATGATTTTTGGAATCGGGCCGTTTCCCGTTATGGGAATTGCAGGGGCAGCATACGCTACGGGAATCGGACAGTGTATTACATTGCTCATTTACCTCATATTATATAAGACCCGCCCGATTCCGGTAAAAATAGAACGGAAATATTTAACCAATGATAAGCAACTGGTAGGAAAGCTCTATGCAGTAGGGATTCCTGCAACATTAAATATGGCGTTACCGTCAGTGCTTATTTCAGCATTAAACGGAATTCTGGCAGGATTTTCGGAAAAGTATGTATTAGTCTTAGGTGTTTATTATAAATTACAAACCTTTATTTATCTGAGTGCTAATGGAATTATTCAGGGAATCCGACCATTAATCGGATATAATTACGGTGCAGGTGAAAAGGAAAGAGTAAAAAAGATATTTCATACGGCATTGGGGTTATCCTGTGTAGTGATGTTAGTAGGAACCCTGTTGTCATGGCTGATACCGGGAAACCTCATCGGTTTATTTACGTCTAATAGTCAGACCGTTCAGATTGGTATTACTGCACTGCATGTAATCAGTCTTGGATTCTTGGTATCGGCAGTTTCCCTTACCTGTTCAGGTGCATTAGAAGGTTTGGGAAAAGGAATGCCTTCCTTATATATATCATTGGCACGATATATTGTGGTGATGATACCAATGGCATTTGGACTAAGCAGGATATTAGGCGCAAATGGGGTATGGTATAGTTTCCCAATTACAGAGCTTATCACAGCAGTTTTTTCATATATTATTTACCAAAGAGAAGTATTTGCTATTTCCTAAATCCAAGTGTATACTTAAGGCATATGAAGTAATTGCAAGAAAGGGAGCAAACCATGCAAAAGAAAAAAGAAATTAGACAGGAGTATCTGACAGGAGAACGTGCACTGTTTCAGGGAAAAGATTTACAGATATATGATACGGTATTTGCAGATGGAGAATCACCTTTAAAAGAGAGCCATAATATTGATTTGGTAGGAAGTCTATTTAAGTGGAAATATCCACTTTGGTATAGTAGTAATATTACATTGAAAAATTGTACATTGTTTGAGATGGCACGAGCAGGAATTTGGTATACCAATGAGATTTCTGTGGCAGATACCATAATAGAGGCACCGAAGAATTTTCGTCGTTGCCAGGGGGTGACGTTACAAAATGTAACTTTCCCAAATGCAGAGGAAACCTTATGGAATTGTAAGGACATCACTATGGAAAATGTCACAGCAAAGGGTGATTACTTTGCCATGAATTGTCATAACATGAAGATTCAGGATTTTCAATTAGTAGGAAATTATTCCTTTGACGGAGCAGAAAATGTAGAAATCCATAATGGGCGGATGTTATCGAAGGATGCATTTTGGAATAGTGATCATGTGACCGTATATGACTCATTTATTTCGGGAGAATATTTAGGCTGGAATGCAAAAAACTTAACATTGGTAAATTGTACCATAGAAAGTTTACAGGGAATGTGTTATATTGATAACCTTATTATGAAAAACTGTAAGTTGGTAAATACCACACTTGCTTTTGAATATTCTACTGTGGATGCAGATATTACCAGCAAGATTGACAGCGTATTGAATCCGTCCGGCGGTACTATTTGTGCAGAGTACATTGATGAATTAATAATAGAAAGAGATAAAGTTGACCCCGAAAAGACAAAAATAGTATGTAGACAGGAGAAAAATTAGTATGAAATACAATTTTGATACGCCCATAAATCGTAGAAATACCAACTCCTTGAAGTGGGATATTGCAGAAAATGAACTTCCTATGTGGGTAGCAGATATGGATTTTCAAACAGCACCGGAGATTACAGAGGCGATAACAAAAAGAGCCGCACACGGTGTTTTCGGATATACCATTGTACCGGATGAGTGGTATGAAGCATACATTGGATGGTGGAAAAACAGACATGCATTCCAGATAGAAAAGGAATGGATGATGTTTTGTACAGGAGTAGTACCGGCTATTTCCAGTATTGTACGAAAAATGACCACTGTAGGTGAAAATGTGTTAATACAGACACCGGTGTATAATATTTTCTTTAACTCCATTGTAAATAATGGAAGAAATGTATTGCAAAGTCCCTTGAAATATGATGGAACAGCCTATACCATTGATTTTGCAGACTTAGAAGAAAAGCTTTCTAATCCACAGACTACCATGATGATTCTTTGTAATCCCCATAATCCGGTAGGAAAAATATGGGATAGAGACACATTAGAGAAAATAGGAGAACTATGTTGGAAGCATCATGTACTGGTACTTTCAGATGAAATCCATTGTGATTTGACAGCACCGGGAAGTGCGTATATTCCGTTTGCATCTGTTTCAGAAACCTGTAGGAAAAACAGTATAACCTGTATTGCTCCAACCAAGGCATTTAATATTGCAGGGTTGCAGACTGCGGCAGTAGTAGTACCGGATGAAACATTGCGTCATAAGGTAAATCGCGGATTGAATACCGATGAGGTTGCAGAACCAAATGTATTTGCAGTGGAGGCAGCGGTGGCAGCATTTACCAAGGGAGAGCCATGGCTAGAGCAGTTAAGAGCATATATATATGAAAACAGGCAGTGTGTAAAAGAGTTTTTAGAAAAAGAGCTTCCGGAAATAAAGCTGGTATCCGAAAATGCAACCTATTTATTATGGTTAGATTGTAATGGGGTATCAGGGTGTGAAGATGCATCCGGGCTTGCAGAATTTGTGAGAAAGAAAACCGGACTGTATTTGTCTGCGGGAGGACAGTATGGCAGAGGCGGAGAAATGTTTTTGCGTATGAATATTGCATGCCCGAGAGAAAGTGTAAAGGATGGACTGGAACGCTTGAAAGAAGGATGTAGAGCATATATGCAGAAATAGAAAGGAGGCACAGAATGATTGAAAGTGTTTATGGAGTCGATACTCAGGGAGAGATTGATTGCAGAGTAAACAAATATACACTAAAGTGTCTGAAAATCACCTTAGTGGCATTATGGGCAATCTGGATAGCAAATGTATTAAATATTTTTATTATAGATACAGAATTGTTGTCTCAGGGAGTATTAGGTGCGTCAATTGTTATTGCGGCAGCGATTGTATTTGGAAAAGTGAGTGACTTACATAAGCCATGGGTCAAGTATGTGCTTCTTTTTAATATGATATTAGCAATTACAATTTTAGGAATTACATTAACATATCATACCGTATTGTTAAGTGTGTTACCATTATTGGTAGCTACGCAGTATACAAGTAATCGAATGATTGTGTACACATATTTGCTAAGTATAGTAAGTATTTTTTCCGGTGTGGTGGGAGGATATTTCTGGGGCTTATGTGATGCGAACATGCAGATTATCACAACACAAAGAGCCAGTTATTATTTGGATGCAGCCACATCCACGATGCAATTTCAGGCAAGTAATACCAATCCGTGGTATACGCTGATAATGTATTACGTTATACCTTGTTGTATTTTGTTGCTCCTGTTGCTTCCGGTAATTCAAAGTATTTCTTCCAACTTGTTAGGTTATGCCGAATATGCAGGAGATATGAAACGCCTTAGCGAAATAGATGAGATGACAGGTTTGTACAATAAGAATAAATTTTTACAGATGGTGGAAAAGTCTTATTCTAAGTTTGAACGGGTATGCGTAGTTTTCTGGGATGTAAATAACTTAAAGCGGATAAACGACACCTTGGGACATAATCAGGGAGACTTTGTTATTACCAATGTGGGCAATATGATTTTAGGATTATCTGCGGAGAATAGAAAGGCATATCGACTGGGTGGCGATGAATTTGTAATGGTAATGGAAAATCCAAAGGACGGAGAACTGGAAGAAGTATTAAAAAAATGGGAAGAGATTGTAAAAGTTTGGCGTTCTCTGGCAAAAATAGAGATTTCCGTTGCTCTTGGATATGACTTTGGAGCAGGAAAAGATATTGATAACATTATAAAAAATGCAGATAAAAAGATGTATTTAAAAAAGCAGGAACAGAAGTCCTAGAGAAGAAAGAGTTCAGCAGTAGTAACATATTGCTGAACTTTTTAATTTAGTATGCTATAAAAAAATTTGAAATTATCTGAAAAAATTAGCACTCACCTATTGACAGTGCTAACAGAGTGTGATATTGTTATACATGAAGTAGAACAATATCACATGAAAGGGAAGGAGGAACCCTTTATGAATATTCAAAAATTTACACAAAAATCAATTGAAGCAATCAATGGCTGTGAAAAACTTGCATATGAATATGGCAATCAGGAAATTGAGCAGGAACATCTGTTAGTTTCATTATTGACACAAGAGGATGGCTTAATTCCCAAATTGATTGAAAAGATGGAAATAAATAAAGAACACTTTACCCAGAATGCCATTACGCATTTGGAGAAACGCGTAAAAGTTTCCGGCGGGCAGGTCTATATGGGACAGAACCTGAATAAAGTGTTAATCAGTGCAGAAGATGAAGCAAAGAAGATGGGAGACGAATACGTTTCCGTTGAACATTTGTTTTTAACTTTGTTAAAATACCCGAATCAGGCAATGAAAGAGATTTTCAAAGAGTATGGAATCACCAGAGACCGTTTTTTGAAAGCTTTGGCAACAGTACGCGGTAATCAGAAGGTAGTTTCGGATAATCCGGAAGCTACTTATGATACATTGGAAAAGTATGGTTATGACATGGTAGAACGTGCCAGAGACCAGAAGCTGGACCCGGTAATCGGACGAGACAGTGAAATTCGAAACGTAGTTCGTATCTTATCTCGTAAGACCAAGAACAATCCGGTACTAATTGGTGAACCTGGTGTAGGTAAAACAGCAGTAGTAGAAGGTCTGGCACAGCGTATCGTAAGAGGCGATGTTCCGGAAGGATTGAAGGACAAAAAGTTATTTGCCTTGGATATGGGTGCATTGGTAGCAGGTGCCAAGTATCGTGGTGAATTTGAGGAACGTCTGAAAGCAGTCTTAGATGAGATTAAGAGCAGTGAAGGACAGATTATCTTGTTTATTGATGAATTGCATACCATTGTAGGAGCAGGAAAAACAGATGGTGCGATGGATGCCGGACAGTTATTAAAGCCTATGCTTGCCCGTGGAGAACTGCATTGTATCGGTGCAACTACGTTAGATGAATACCGGGAATATATTGAAAAGGATGCCGCATTAGAGCGAAGATTCCAGCCGGTACATGTAGACGAACCTACGGTAGAAGATACCATATCCATACTTCGTGGATTAAAGGATCGTTACGAGGTATTCCATGGAGTTAAGATTACCGATGGTGCATTGGTATCAGCAGCAGTTTTATCCAACCGTTATATCAGTGACCGTTTCCTGCCGGATAAGGCAATCGACCTGGTAGATGAAGCCTGCGCTTTGATTAAGACAGAGTTAGACTCCATGCCAACAGAGTTAGATGAATTGCAGCGTAAGGTTATGCAGATGGAAATTGAAGAGGCAGCTTTGAAAAAAGAAGAAGACCGATTAAGCAAAGATCGTCTGGAAACCTTGCAGAAAGAACTGGCAGAATTAAAGAATGAATTTCAGAATAAAAAGGCACAGTGGGACAACGAAAAGAAGTCTGTGGAAAAAGTGCAGAAGTTGAGAGAAGAAATCGATGCATTAAATGCAGAGATTGCCAAAGCACAGCAGAGCTATGATTTGGAAAAGGCAGCAGAACTTCAGTATGGAAAGTTGCCACAGCTTCAAAAACAACTGGAAATCGAAGAAGAACAGGTACGCAAGAAGGATTTGAGCCTGGTACATGAAAATGTCAGTGAAGAAGAAATTGCAAGAATTATTTCCAGATGGACAGGCATTCCGGTTGCAAAATTAACCGAAAGCGAACGAAACAAAACGTTACATCTGGACGAAGAGTTGCATAAACGTGTCATTGGTCAGGATGAGGGCGTTACCAAAGTAACAGAAGCAATCATTCGTTCCAAGGCAGGTATTAAAGATCCTACAAAGCCAATTGGTTCCTTCCTGTTCTTAGGACCTACCGGAGTTGGTAAGACAGAACTTGCCAAAGCACTGGCAGCAAGTCTTTTCGATGATGAGAATAACATGGTGCGTATCGATATGAGTGAGTACATGGAGAAATATTCTGTGTCTCGTTTAATCGGAGCACCTCCAGGATATGTAGGATATGAAGAAGGCGGACAGTTAACAGAAGCAGTACGAAGAAAACCGTATTCCGTTGTTTTATTTGATGAAGTAGAAAAGGCACATCCGGATGTATTTAATGTACTTCTTCAGGTATTGGATGATGGACGAATTACAGATTCTCAGGGACGTACCGTTGACTTTAAAAATACCATTTTAATTATGACTTCTAACCTGGGTTCATCTTATCTGTTAGATGGCATTGACGAGAAAGGAAATATTAAGCCGGAAGCAGAAGAAGCAGCTATGAATGAATTGCGTGGCAACTTCCGACCGGAGTTCCTGAATCGTTTGGATGAAATCATTATGTTTAAGCCATTAACGAAAGATAACATTGGTGGAATCATTCACTTACTTATGGCAGATTTGAATAAACGTCTGGTAGACCGTGAGATTTCAGTAGAGTTGACACCGCAGGCTGAGCAGTTTGTGGTAGACAATGGATATGATCCGGTTTATGGTGCAAGACCGTTGAAGCGTTATCTGCAAAAGACCGTGGAAACTTTGGCAGCAAAACTGATTCTTGCAGATCAGGTAGGTGCCGGAGATACCATTCTCATTGATGTGGAAAACGGTGAGTTGAAGGCAAAAAGAAAGTAAAGTAATGAAAAAGAGAGAAACTCGTTTTGTGAGTTTCTCTCTTTTGGTTTATTCTACCGTGACAGATTTTGCAAGATTTCTAGGTTGATCGGCATTTAAGCCTTTTCCGGTAGAAGTATAATAGGCAATCATTTGTAATACTACAACTGCTTCAAAGATTGCAAACTGATCCGGTACTTTCGGTAAAGGAATATGTACATCACAGATGGAAGCATCGGTTACATTCTCTTCCATACTTAATAAGATGACATAAGCTCCTCTTGCCTTTACTTCACGGATATTTGAAATTACTTTGCTATATACATGACCCTGTGTTGCAAGGGCAATAACGGGAACGCCTTCGCTGATTAAAGCAATGGTGCCGTGTTTTAGTTCTCCTGCTGCATATGCTTCTGCATGAATGTAAGAAATTTCTTTTAATTTTAAGGCACCTTCCATTGAAAGGGTATAATCAAGTCCTCGACCAATAAAGAAAGTGTCGGTAGCGTTAAGCATACGTTTGGTTAGTTCCTCAATGTTAGCAGAAAGTTTTAGAATTTCAGCTATATTGTCGCTTACATTTTGCAGGTTTTGGATAAATTCCAATGCCTCTGTTTTTGTCAGTTTGTTTTGTACAAGCCCTAATTTGCAAGCAATCAGATAGAAAGCGGCAGTTTGTACAGTGTATGCCTTTGTACTTGCAACTGCAATTTCCGGACCTGCATGCGTATATAATACATAATTGCTTTCTCTGGCAATGGAAGAACCCTTTACATTTACAATTGCTAATGTTTTGGCGGTTTTAGTTTTCGCAAGACGTAGTGCCTCTAAGGTGTCAATGGTTTCTCCGGACTGAGATACCACAATCACCAGACTATCCTCTGTAATAACCGGTTTTTCATATCGGAATTCAGAGGCAATTGCAACAGTTACCGGAATACCAAGAAAGTCCTGAATGAGTGTTTTCCCTACCATACCCGCATACATAGCAGTACCGCAGGCGATAATTGTAATATCGTGACAATTTTCAAAAAGGGATTCCGGGATATTATCCGCAGAAAAGTCCGGAAGTCCATTGTGAATTCTTGGAGCAATGGTTCTTGTAATTGCTGCCGGCTGCTCATTGATTTCTTTTAACATAAAGGTAGGGTAGCCGTCCTTTTGTGCAGCAGTAATATCCCAATTTACTTCTAAAAATTCAGGTTCAATGGGAGTTCCGTCCAGTTCCTGAAGGGAAATACCTTCTTTTGACATGGTTAAAATCGCATATTCAGGAACAATAAAATATTTTTTGCTGTATTGAATGAAAGCCGTTAAGTCAGAGGCAATAAAAGAGCCATCCTTACAGGTTGCTGCTACCATAGGGCTTACATTTCTTACAGCATAAATCATGTCTGGGTTATTTTTGAATATAATACAAAAAGCAAAAGAACCTTTCAGTAAAGGAACTACTTTCTGTATTGCAGCGATTGGATTCTCACCGTCGTAAAACTTGTTAAACAGGGCAGCGGCAACTTCGGTATCTGTTTCTGAGATTAAATCTTTTTCCAAATCATAAGTAGCAACTAATTCGTGATAGTTTTCAATAATTCCGTTATGAATCAAAGCTACATTGCCACATTTATGAGGGTGAGCATTTGCATTCGTAACACCACCGTGTGTTGCCCAACGAGTATGACCAATGCCACAGGTAGCAGTATTTTCATCGCAAATGGCGCGCAAATCTTTTACTTTTCCTGCCGTTTTACGAATAGAAATACTTCCGTTTTCCTTAAAATAGGCAATGCCGGCACTATCATATCCTCTGTATTCCAGTTTTTCAAGTCCTTCCAGTAAAATCTCCTGAGCTTCTAACTTACCGGTAAAACCAATAATTCCGCACATATAAAATCTCCTTGATATAGTTTGTACGGTTATGGATTTTTTGTTTTGATGTTGCCATCATATTTGTTACCATACTTCACAGCCGTATCTGCGTCCAGGCATCCGCTGAATTTTCGACCACCTGGCACCTCGTGAACCAACGGACATAAGAGGGCCGCTGGTGCATAGCGCTAAAGTTTCTAAACTTTTCAAAATTCATTTCCTCCTAAAACGAACATGTATAGTTTAGCATAAGAAGCCGGGAAAGCAAATAGAAAGATTAGGAATATATTTACCATATCCTGCATACACTTAGATAGAAAGTAAAAATTTACATAAATGATATGAGTATGATTTTCAATAGTGGAAGGGTGATATGGGGATTGAAAAAGAAAAGAAGGACATTCGTAATAGTGGCTATATGCGTAATCCTAATAGTAGAAGCCGTATTAGGAACAGGCATATCACTGGGAACGGTAATTGCAAGTGGTGGAACCATTAACGAAAGACTTGCAGTAGAACTTACCGAAGGAAGAAACGGAAGTGTAGCGCAGACAGGAGAAACCTTGTATGCAAAAGTGGTTTCCAGATATTCCAAGGCGAATAATCCCAAAGAGAACGTAAAAGTCGGGCTAAAGATAGGAAAACTGCCGGAAGGAATTTCGGTTGCGGGATTTGAAAATGGACAAAAGAAAGTAATCTGGCAGGATGAAGAAAAGAAAGAACATGATATTGTTTTGCAGTTGGTAGAAGAAGAAGGAGAACTGTATGTGGAGTTTGAACAACCGGCAGGTGCAACGGTAGAATTTGAAATACAGTTTAACTCCAGCAATGGAATCGGAGCAGATGGAGAATGTGTAACTTTAGAAATTGATAAAGAAAAAATTCAGGGTCTGGATTCCCCTATTGGAGACAATGATTACTTCAGTGAACCACTGACACTGACCTGGCATGGAAAAAATGAATGGGAGCCGGTAGATAAGAAGGTAAATGGAGTAGATAAAAATAAGATTTTAGTCAACAGTGAGAATCAACTGGCAGGTGAGTTGACCTATACCATTACTGCAAATAGTCTGAACAATGAAAAGTTTGGCGAAATTTGGACAGATTATATCACAGTAACAGATACATTGCAGTTGCCGGAGGATGTAGCATTTCCGGAAGGAGCAAGGGTGAATGAGAGTAACACAGCTATTGTAGATGCCAATGGAAATACCATCTGCTATTTCTCCAAATTGCAGCAGGATAGTGAGATTACTGCCATTACACTCGAGGGAAAAAAGGTAAATTTTCAGGTAAAAGTGCCAAATACATATAAAAAAGACGGAGTGCCAACAAGAGAACAGGATCATCTGGCGCTGGAAATGAAGTTAAATGCAAATTTGCTGGTGGTAGCGGAAAATTATGCCAAGGATAGTGCCATAGAAAATCAGGTGGCAATACAACCGGTGCCTTATAAGCCTTATGATGTAAAAGGCTCGGCAGATTCTGCTGTTACGGTTCTGGTAGGAGAAAAGGAAGAAATAATTATAAAAAAAGAAGCTGATAAAAAAGCGGTGCAGGCGGGAGATACAGTAACTTATACATTATCTGTAGAAAATAACGGAAAGTGTGCAATTAAGGTATTGGATGAAAATGGAGCATTTTATCAGGTTACCGATGAACTTCCCGTGTATCTGTATCTCACCCGGGAGCAAATTGCCGAACTTCCCGAGGATGTAACATATAACGAAGAAACAAATACCATATACTGGATACCAAGCAGAGAAGATATAACATCCGGTATGGAGCGACACATAAGTTTTCAAACCACAGTAAAAGAAGCAACGGATGAAGTGATGAGAGGACTTTCCAATGGTTCTTTGATTAAAAATGTGGCGCAGTATAAAGGAAAATATTCCAACGAAGTGAACCTTTTGTATGAAAAAGCAGAAGTGCAGGTAGAAAAGACCAGCAAAGACGAAGATGGGGACGGTAAAGTTTCCAATGGAGAAAAGATTACCTATATCATCCGAGTATCCAATGATACGGATTTGAATGCGGTTATGGATGAAGTAATAACAGATACCTTGCCAAAAGGTCTGATATTTGAATCGGCTACCATAGGAATCAATCAGAATATTACCCAAAGCGGAACTTATATTTTGCACTATGGCATAGGAGAAGGAAAAAATAAGCATGAAGTGGAATTTCAGATTGATGGGCAAACCTTGTGCTGGAATGTAGGAAGTGTGCATGCGCATGAAGAAATAGTGCTTACTTATGTATGTAAGGTGGATGTAGATCAACTGGATGGAAAGACGCAAATCGTAAATAAGGTAACAACATCTTCAGAAAAAGAAGATTATGATGTGGTGAAGGTAGATCCGCCTATTGATTTAGAAAAGACGGTGGAGCAGGATACCAATGTTATCTATCCGGATAAAACGATATTTGCCTATAAAATATCCCTTAAAAATGATACAGAACATCCAAGTCAAAAAGAAAATTTGCAATTAACGGATTCCCTGCCCATAGGAATGTTACCAGTAGACTGTACCTTAATACAACATCAAAAGGTAGGGACAATGATTGTAGATACAGAAATTTCCTGGGAGGATTTTTGGCAGGGAAATATAAGTGAAGAAGCGTCCACTTTTACTTCAGTTATCGATGGAAGAAGGGCAGAAGTAAGAAAAAGTTGGAATGGTATCGTATTAGTCTGGAACATAGGAAAAATGAGTGCCGGGGAAGAGATTACCATAAAATACCGAGCACAAATTACATTAACGGAAAAACAAAAAAGTGAGGGCGGACAGTATGGTTTTACCAACAGGGCGCGCATAGATAACATTAGAAAATCCGTAACCGTGTATGGTGGAGAAACGGCAGAACCGGGAACTTCTGCTGATGTACAAAAAAGTGTGTGGGCAATCAAAAAGGAGAAGGTGAAAAATGAAAGTATTTTGTGGCAGAACTGGTATGATAAAGAACAGTTTTCTCTGGACTTAGAAGAGGAAAATGAGAAAAATCTGGTGATTTATAATATGACAGTCATCAATACCGGAAGTGATGCTATTCATTTAAGCACCTTGAAGGATGTACTGCCCAAAGAGCTTACTTATATAGGAATTGACAGTGTTTCCTGGAACTTTTGGCAAAAGCGGGGGGCCTTTACACAGGAGATTGTGTCAAATGCTTATGGATGTCTGAATACCTATGAAGCGAATAAGTTGGTATCGGGAGTAAAAATAGACTCTGATTATAAAGAAAAAGAGAATCAGGTAGAATTTACGTTCAATCAGGCAGAGGGCGGCTATGAACTGGAAAGCGGAAAGGCACTGACATTTCTTATGCTTTGTGAGGTAAATGAACAGGCAAAGGCAGAAAGACCGATTGTAAATACTGCGCAGCTTATGGTAGACGAGAAAGTAAGTTATCTGAAATATGAGGAAATTAAGACACGAAATACACCGTACGATTATAACCAAAATAATGGAAATTCCATGGATGAGGGAGTAACGGATGGAAAAAGAACAATTTCTTCTACGGTAGCCATTCTTCCAGAGAATGTAATTGTTCCGGGGATTAATAAAAAGGCAGTTTCTTATATTATTCCGGGAAAAACAGAAGAAATGCCATTAGATGAAACGTCCAATATTCAGCCCAATGCTACAGTAAAATGGGAAATTGATTTATATAATGACGGAACCGTAGATTTAGCAGATTATGATGTGGAAGACAGTGTTACTACCAGTTTTCATCTAATCACGGAAAAAGAAGCAGAGAAAAAGCAAATTACTGAGCCATATAAGTTGGAGATATATTCTTACGACGGACAAAAACAGCAGGAATTTGATTTGTCAAAACAGGTGTGGAGTACCGTAACGGAAGATTCCAACCAAAGCAATTACAAGTTTCGGTTTTCCGGGGAAAAGTATGGGATTCCACCGGGAGGTTGTGCAAAACTAACGCTATATACCAATAATACAGTGGAAAACTATAAAGTATATAAGAATACAGCAACAATCTTGCCAGACACAGCTTTTGCGGCAAATAAGGTAAAGCATGGAGAGCTGAAAAAAGATAATGAAGGAAACTATATCGGTGTAACCTCTTCCGATGAAGTGAACGCATTGGGAGATTATGCATCTGTTTCATGGAAAAGTGTAGCAGAAAAAGGAAAAGAAACCAATACAGCTCGCGGAACTCAGGAAAAAAATTATATTTCAGTAGGAATGGGAACAGAATACGTTACTTACAAAAACAATATTCGAAATGTAAGTGAGAATGAATTTGGTAGATTGGTATTGATTGATGTAACGCCGGGCAATAACGATACAGGAGTTATCAATCAAAATGATGTAAGAGGCAGTGAATTTTCCATAGCCTTTGCAGATAACTTAGAAGTCTATGTACTAGAGAATGGTCAAAAGGTTCCGATAGAAGGATATCAGGTAGAATTTTCTCCTAAAGTCCGGTTTACACAGAAGGATTTTGATGGTGTAGAGGAAAAGGAGTGGCATGAAATATGGCAGGAAGGAGACCGCTCATTCCGGGTAACATTGCCGGAAAACTTCAAGCTTTTGAATGAGCAGACTTTAGTTGTACAGTATGACGGTAAATTAGGACCGGATGCAAAACCGGGAGCCATTGCATGGAACAGTTTTGGATATCAATATTATTCCTGCAATCATATCAAGCCTATGAAGTCAGAACCACCAAAGGTAGGGGTGAAGATGCCGAAAATCCCAATGATTCAAAAAGAAGTAGTGGATTCTGGAGGCGAGGTACAAAACTATGATGAAAGCAAAGTATTTACCTTTACCTTGTCTCAAAAGGATGCCGCATCAGAAGAAGTTATTTGTGAATTTCAAGTATGCCAGGGTGGATATATTCTGGTGTCCGATTTGAAAGATAAAAACGGAAATAAAGTGGTGTTAGAAAATGGCAGGGAATATGTCGTTACCGAAGTAACAGATAAGATGCCGGAGGGCTATCAGCTTATCGGTATCGGTGAAAAGGGAAGTGCAGGAAAAGAGAAATATTCCTTTGTTTATTATGATAGCAAGGATATTACCATTTTAGCTAGAAATGAAGTAGATACCTATCAACCGGAAATCCCTGAAACGGGAGGAACGGGAACAACTATATATACACTGGGAGGAATTAGTTTCATGGGAACTGCGTGTCTCATGCAGGGATATAGATTGCGCCGTAGGCGGGGAAGGAGGTGTAATTGACCCTCCGGTGTATAGAAAGGAAATTGGTAAAAGAATGAAAAGGAGAACAGTAAAAATATGAAGAAGATATTGGCAGTATTGGCAAGCCTTATTATGGTGCTTGCAATGGGAATGACAACGTTTGCAGCAAACATTACGATTAAGGGTGGAGCAAATGGCTCACAGTATGCAGCGTATAAGTTATTGAATGTTACAGATGGCGGAGAAGGAAAATATGCATATACGTTAAATGATAAATATTTAGATGCACTTCAAAAGGTGACAGGAAAAACAGAAGAAAGAGACATTGTAAATTATATTTCGGAACTGACAGCAGAAGAAACCCGTACGTTTGCAGATGCAGTGTATACAGAAATAAAGGATGTTGCACCGGAAGCAGTGACAGATACCGATAAGTTTGAAAATATGGAACAGGGCTATTATCTGATTGCAGAAAAACAGACTGGGGATGCGCAGGATACTTATTCCTTAGTAATGTTAGATACAGCGGGAAAAGAAGATGTGGAAGTGACTACCAAGGAAGATAAACCGGAGTTAGAAAAGAAGGTAAAAGAAAAGAACGATTCAACCGGAGCAGAAAGTGACTGGCAGGATGGAGCAGATTATGACATCGGAGATGAAGTACCATTTCAGTTGACCGGTACAGTGGAAAAAAATTATGACAATTATAATACATACTATTATGCATTCCACGATACCATGTCAGAGGGACTTACCTTTCAAAAAGATAGTGTAAAGGTGAGTGTTGACGGAATTGTGATAGACAGTGGATACCAGGTAGTAACAGACGGATTAACAGATGGCGATACTTTTGAAGTACGTTTTACAGATTTAAAGGAAATCAGTAGTGTAAAGGCAGGAAGTAAAATTACGGTAGCTTATAGTGCAATTTTAAACAGCAATGCAATTATTGGTGCAGAAGGAAATCCAAATAAAGCAAAATTGGAGTACAGCAACAATCCTTATGGAGATGGAACCGGAGAAACACCGGAAGATAAGGTAGTTGTATTTACCTATGAATTAGAGGTAAATAAGGTAGATAAGGAAGGCAACGCACTGGAAGGAGCAGGCTTTACACTTTATAAATATGATGATAAATTGCAGGCTTACCAGGCGGTAGGAGAAGAAATTTTGGGGGTTACAACCTTTAATTTTAGCGGTCAGGATGCAGGTTTATATAAGTTAGTGGAAACAACAGTACCGGATGGTTACAACAAGGCAGATGATACAATTTTTTCCCTAGAAGCAGAGTATGATACCAATGCCGATAATCCAAAACTTACGAAATTAGTGATTCGAGATGAAGACGGAAATATTATTTCAGATGGGGAAGATGCAGTATTTACTATTAATTTAGCAAAAGGAACAGCAAGCACGGATGTAGTAAACGTAAGTGGTACAGAGCTGCCGTCTACCGGTGGTATTGGTACGAAGATTTTCTATACCCTTGGAGGTGTGCTGATGTTTGGAGCAGCAACTCTTATAGTAGTAAGAAAACGTGGAATGAAGGCAGAATAAAGGAAAATACAGGAAAATTTGGGGAGGAAAGAAATGAGAAAAGTGAAAGGAAAGGCAGCATATGGAATCATAGGTTTTACACTGATTTTAGGACTTTGGATAGGAAAAATCAATGTTTCCATGTTATATGCCGCAAATAAAATAGATATTTCAAGACCGTGTTCTCTCACCCTTAAGGTAGCAGATTCAGGAACCTATGGGGAAGAACTTTCCAGATTACAACTGGAAGCCAGGATATACAAAGTGGCAGATGTTGCAGCAGACGGAACTTATACGCCAACATCTGCATTTGAATCCCTTACCGTGAAGGACAGAGTAATGAAGCAGGAAGAGTGGGAGAAACTGACGGATAAATCCATGGAACTGGCAGAAGGAAAAGCAGAAGATGCCAGAATTGAGATTACAAATGGAAGAGGGACAATTACAGATTTAGAAACCGGGTTGTATCTGGTGATACCGGAAGCAAAAACTACGGAATTATATGAGTATCAATTTCAACCGTATTTAGTGCCATTACCGCAAAATCTGTATGAACAGTCAGAAGTTTTATCGGATGATAAATGGAACTATCAGGTAGAAAGTGATTTAAAACCGGAACGAAGTCCAAGGTATGGAAGTTTCAAAATCTGTAAGAACCTTACTTCCTATAATACGGCACTGGAAAAAGTCACCTTTGTATTTCAGGTAGAGGGTGTAGATAAGCAGGGAAACAGCGTTTACAGTAATGTGTTTTCCACTACCCATACAGCGGCAGGGCAAAAAGAAATTTTAGTAGAGCATATACCCGCAGGAACGATAGTAACTGTAACTGAGGTATACAGCGGAGCAAGTTATTCTTTAGAAACCGAGGCAGAAAAAACAGTAGTCATAAGTGCAGATGAGATAGTAACAGCAGATTTTAGCAATACATACAATGACGAGCTGATTCCCGGATATGGCGTAACCAACCATTTTGAATACGATGAGAATGAAGGCTGGCAGTGGTCAACACAAGAGTAAGGGAGCTGAAACAGTGAAAAAATTATGGAAACAAAAAATAGTCTGGCTTGCTGTGGGACTGCTAATCGCGGTGGGAATAACACAGATTCAGGGAGTTATGGCATATTTTACCACTTATGTAGCCACAGCAGGTGGCTACCCCATTATTCTGGGTTCTAAGATAACCATCAAGGAAGATGTAGAGGATATGAAAAAGCATATTCAACTAATCAATACCGGAGAAGAAGATTGCTATGTGCGTGTAAAAGTGTTTTTCAGTAAAGACATAGAAGTAAGTTATGTTTCTGCAATGGATGAAGCAAATCAGGCATATTGGAATGAGCAAGAGGATGGATATTGGTATTATAAAGAAATTGTTCCGGTAGGAGCAGAAACACAGGAATTGGTGGTAACAATGAAAGTACCACAGGAATGGAAGGATAGTTTCAATGTGGTAGTGGTTCAGGAATGTACACCGGTACTGTATACAGAAGACGGAACACCTTATGCGGATTGGAATAAGAAGATAGATACCAAAACAGATATCGGAACAATTGTGCGTGAGGAGGAAGGTAGAGAATGAAAAAATTAAAACAGATGTTTTCTGGAAAAAAGTCCACAATTGTTCTCTTTTTAGTGGCAGGGGTTTTGCTCATATCGGGAGGAGTCGGAAGTGCTAAGGCAGCATTGACGTATTATAGTGAGCATTATACTGCACAAATGGAAGTTCCGGATATTGGAGTAAGTCTTGTAGAAAAGTCCGCAAATGGAAGCAGGAATATTTGCAACAGAGATTATACCGGAAGAGATGGAATCTGGGAAGAAACCCGTCAGGAGCTTTTGCAGGATATGTTGCAGGAAACAGGCGGAAAGTTATTACTTGGAAGAAAATATGTAGAAAAGCTTTCTGTAAAAAATAGTGGGAAAATAGACGAATATGTCAGGGTAACCCTTGTGAAAAGCTGGGTGAAAAAAGGTGGAACCAAGGAGACAACATTAGCCCCCACGTTAATTGAACTTCACATGACACAAAACGGATGGTTGGTAGATGAAGCTGCGTCAACAGAAGAACGTACGGTTTTATATTGGCCACAGATTTTGCCAGTAGGAAAAACAACACCGGAATTTTTGGATTCACTTAAAATCAGTGAAAAAATTGCATCTAAAGTAAAAAAAGAAACAACAACAGAGGGAGCGTATACCACAGTAACTACCATGTTTCTCTATGATGATGTTTCATTTTTGGTAGAAGCAGAAGTGGATGCAGTACAGACACACAATGCCAAAGATGCCGTTAAAAGTGCCTGGGGAATTGATGTGAATATTGCAGATGACGGAACATTAAGTCTTGTACCATAGGGAGGAAAATGAGCATGAGAAAAAAAGTAAGTTTTTTAATAAGTGTGTGGATGTTATCCATGACAATGGGGGTACATGCGGAAGAATTTTCCGGAGGGGCTGACTGGAAGGTTACGTTTGACGGAAAGCAGATGGAGAGTAATTTTAAAAGCGAAGAAATTAATGATGTTATTCAGCAACTTCAGCCGGGAGATACCGCTAAGTTTTATATGTCTCTTAAAAATAATAATAAAGAAACAACCACTTGGTATATGGCAAATGATGTTTTGCAAAGTCTGGAGGATTCACAGACTTTGGCAGAGGGCGGTGCATATGCGTATGTATTGACTTATGTAAAACCGGATGGAAGCAGTAATCAGTTATATAATAGCGAAGCCATTGGTGGAGAAGTGGTAAATGAAGCCGGAAAAGGATTGCATCAGGCAACGCATGCTTTGAAAGACTTCTTTTTCTTAGACGAATTAGAACCTAACGCCCAGGGAACCGTTCTTTTGTCAGTAACCCTGGAAGGAGAAACTCAGGGAAATCAGTATCAGGACACCTTGGCAAAATTGCAAATGAACTTTGCGGTAGAGCCTTCCAATGCTTCCGGTAAAACAACTACAGTTTTATATAAATTAGTAAAGACCGGAGATAAAACAAGTGTTTTCGTCTTTTCTGTAGCAGCGTTAATAGCGGGAAGTATTTGCGGAGTTATAGCAATTAGCAAAAAGCGGAGGCAGGAGGTGGAGAAATGAAAAGAAAAAGATATGTGTGGCAGCCCATTGTGATTGGCGGCACACTTATTTGTATGCTTGGGCAAGGTGTATTTGCGAAGGAAAGTGAAAAAAGTTATACCTATACTGTAACCTTGTATGCAGGAAATCAGGGGATTCTTTCCGAAGAAACGGGAATTACCGTGGATAACCATCTAACCGGTTCCAAATATCAGATAAATACATTGGAACAAGAAGGAACAAAACTTTGTATTACCGGATTGCAGTATGGGGATGTGGTGTCAGTGAATGCATCTACTGCGGTAAAATTAAAGCAGGATTCTCCTTATTATGCAAAAGGAGTGCGAGAAAGCGGACGGGATAATGGTACAGTAGGAGCCTCTGCATTTCCGGTAAAAGAAGATCAGTCGTATGTTGTTGCTTATGGAATTAAGGGAGATATGGTTTCTTATATAGTAAACTATCAGGATACACAAGGAAAAGTACTGGCAGAAAGTCAGAAGTTTTACGGAATCGTAGGGGAACAACCGGTAGTAGCATTTCGCTATATTGAAAACTATCAGCCTCAGGCATATAACTTAACCCGAACATTGCGTAAGAATGAAGCGGAAAATGTGTTTACTTTTGTATATCAGGAAAATTCCAATGAAATTCCCATAAGGGAAGAATCATATGGCATTGCTCAAGGTGAAAGTCCAAGGGTGAATCAAAGAAATGCAGCGGCACAAAACGAAGCAGGAGGGGTACCGGCAGAGGACGAGAGAGAAATCACACAAGACGGTGAAGCAGAAAATGGAGTAGAAGGAATACCGGGAGGGGAAAAAGAAAATGAAAGAGAAATGAAACAGGATAATGCCGGAGAAGGTGAAAAAGTAAAAGATATTATAAATTTAGATGAAGAAGAGATAGCGGAAAAAGAAAAAATATCCGAGAAAGAAGAAACATCTGGGAAAAAAGAGACGAAAAATATACCGATATATCTTGGCATTGGCGCAGTAACAGCCGGCGGAGGCGGAGCATTGGCTTATGGAATAGTAAGACGAAAAAGAGGTAAGGGAAAAAAGATAGTGGAGAAAAAGAATAGTTGGGTGTTTGTGTTATTAGAGGGATATTTGTAAAATAATTTTGAATCCTTGACTGACTTGTTATGATATGATACTGTTTGGATAGATATACTTGAAACAGGAGATTTGATTATGAAAAATCCATACGAACTTGCTAAGAATATCCTACAGGAAGCAACAGAGAAAAATGAGTCTGTATCTTTATCAGGCGGATTTACCAGTATAGATTTATACGGTGTTTCCGTCCATGAAAAAGGCAAGGATGATGATATTTATAATTGTTTTCATCTTGAGAATGAGAGTGGTGTTGGGGATATTACGCTATATCATGTGTTCCCCGGGATTGAACTGGTTTATAACGATATGCACATGGCGTATTGCAACAAACATCAGAAACCGGCTTCCGGTGTAATTGAAATTAACTATTGTAAAGAAGGGCGTTGCGAGTGTTTGTTCGAAGAACACCAATATTGCTATATGTCTGCCGGGGATTTGTCGGTTTGTTCTTTACACCAAAATGCACATCAGTCGGAATTTCCAACTGCCCATTATCATGGTATTACTGTTACCATCGACTTTTCTATGATTACAGATGAGATGAGGAATGTGTTGGAATTATTGTCTGTAGATTTAGAGCGTATAAAAAAGATTTCCCAAATGCACAATTTTACCATGGTTCGGGCAAATCCAACGATAGAGCATATTTTTTCGGAACTATATACCATTCCTGAAAAAATCCGATATGGTTACATTCGGGTTAAAGTTTTGGAAGTGCTACTGGTATTGACTGAACTGGACGTAATGGAAGATGCGTCGGAACACGCACATTTTTCCGAAGTACAGATTGAAGTTGTCAAACGGATTCACGCCTTCCTTGTGACACATTTCAATGAGCATTATACGATTGATGAACTTTCAGAGCGTTTTGAAATTTCGCCTACCGTTATGAAAAAGTGTTTTAAAGGTGTTTATGGGGATTCTGTTTATTCTTATATGAAACTGTATAGGTTGCAAGTGGCAGAACGACTGCTGAAAGAAAGTCAACTTACCGTTGGAGAGATTGCTACGCAAATCGGCTATCTCAATCCCAATAAATTTACATCGGCTTTTTGTGCTCAATACGGTATGCCTCCAACATTATATCGCAAGAAAGTCTGAATGGATAGAAAAAAGACTGTTCAGTCATTGTAATTTCATTAGTCATCTTTTAGAATATGCGTTGTAGTTAGAAACTTCTAACTGCAACATTTTTATTTTTGAGGAGGACATAGGATGAAAAAGAAAAAGCAACGGATGAAAATCAAGCGGATGCGGAACAACTTCTGGTTGATTTAATAGGCACTTATCAGGAACTTTGGCCTGTAATTCTTGCTGATGAGTATGAACAGTTATGGCTTGATAACTGTAAGACTTTGGTTGGTGAGGAAAATGCACAGGCTGCTTATGAAAAGTTGGCATCTATGGTGACAGGTGAGATTTACGGCGAAGAAGCTGTTAAAGCCTATACGGATGGCAATGGTGTTTATGACTGTTCTTTTACACAGGGCGTAAGTACACTGGAATTTGATGGTTCCACAATCAAGGGTTATGATGCAGACGGAAAGGAACTGTTTTCACACACTTATCATTATATCGGTATGGAAGACGTTCGTGGCTTATATGAGTATGAAAGTGATGATGCTAATTCCGGTGAGTTTACTTATTTTTGTATTGCTCCTGATACATCCGCTACAACTTATCACATTGAATTACGTTACGGTAGCGATTTGACTGCATTGGGACAGTATGATGCCGGAAATTATGCTTATTGGCTTGCTGCCGGTATTTCAACGGAGTACGATCAGACGATGATTGAGAATTGCATTAAACTTTTCTGCAAGGAAAACCTGTCTGAGTAAAAATACACATATGTAAGGAGGATATTTTATCATGAAAAAAGATTCTGAAATATCCAGAATATTTCAGTATGCGGGGAATCGGCATTGGCTTACGATTTTAGGCATGATTCTTGCCGGACTTAGTACCATATTGTCGATGGTTCCCTTCGTCTGTATCTGGTTTGTTGTTCGTGATATGCTAAATGCTCTGATTGCGGGAGATATAGGTCTTGCTTCCAAAAGTGGCATTTATGCGTGGTGGGCAGTTGGTTTTTCTGTCCTGAGCATTTTGATGTATTTTATTGCACTTTGCTGTTCCCATTTGGCTGCGTTTCGTACCGCAACAAATATGAAAAAAGCAGCGATGCATCATATTGTCACATTACCATTGGGCTATTTTAGCCAGAACGCCAGTGGACGTTTGCGTAAGGTGATTGATGATAATGCGGGACTGACCGAAAACTTTCTGGCACATCAGCTTCCAGACTTAACCGGAGCGGTGGTTATGCCTGTGGCAATTCTGCTTCTGATTTTTGGATTTGACTGGAGACTAGGTCTTTGCTGTCTGGTTCCGCTGGCAATCAGCGTTTTTTTTAAATAGATGATGGGCGGCGATAACGCTAATTTTATGGAAGGATATATGACTGCGTTAGAAACCATGAATAAGGAAGCCGTAGAGTATATTCGAGGAATCCCTGTTGTAAAGGTATTCCAACAGACCGTTTATTCCTTTAAGAATTTCCATGCTGCCATTGAGGAATATGAAAAATATGCTTCCGGATATGCATTGAAATGCCGGATTCCATTGACAGGATTTAATGTTGCGTTAAATAGTACGTTTATTCTGTTAATACCGGTAGCATGTATGATTTTAGCAGGTGTAACCGGTCAGGCAGCTTATCAGGATGTGCTTTTGGATTTCCTGTTTTACAGTCTGTTTACTCCTATCTGTACAACTATGATGAATAGGGTTATGTTTGCCAGTGAGCAGTTGATGGCTGCCAAAAGTGCAGTAACTCGTATTGAGGAGGTATTAAAAGAACAGCCTTTGGCAGAAACGGTTAATCCACAGCAGCCGAAAGATACCTCTGTATCATTTGAAAATGTATCATTTTGCTATCCGGGTACAGAAGAAAAAGCACTGGATCATATTACATTTGAAATTCCGGCAGGAAAAACAGTTGCTCTGGTTGGAGCATCCGGAAGCGGTAAATCAATTGCTGCAAAACTGATCCCGAGATTTTATGATGTTACCGACGGAAGTGTTTTGGTGGAAGGTGTGGATGTAAGAAATATTGACAAACAAACACTTATGAACCAAATCGCTTTTGTGTTCCAGAATACAAAATTATTTAAGGATACCTTACTTGAAAATATTCGTGCCGCAAGACCAAAAGCAACACGAGAAGAAGTTTTACAGGCGACCGTATCTGCTCAGTGTCAGGAAATCATTGACCGTTTGCCCAACAGGCTGGACACCATTGTAGGAAATGGCGGTACTTATTTATCCGGTGGAGAAAATCAGCGGATTGCGCTGGCAAGAGCAATTTTAAAAGATGCGCCTATTATTATATTGGACGAAGCAACCGCTTTTGCAGATGCAGAAAATGAACATCAGATACAACTTGCATTTGAAAAACTGACAAAAGGGAAAACGGTTCTTATGATTGCACACCGTCTTTCTACCATTCAAAATGCCGACCTGATTCTGGTATTTGATGAAGGTAAGATTATCGAGCGTGGAACACATGATGATTTGCTGGCTGCAAATGGAAAATATGCATCTATGTGGAATGACTACCAAACATCCATTCATTGGAAAGTTGAAAAGGAGGTCAAATAATGATGAAGCATCTTCAGGAAAAATATGCTTTAAGTGCAGAGGGCGCAAAAGACCTGCTAAAAGGAATCGTGTATTCTGTTTTGGCTTATACCAGCCTTATGCTTCCGGTTGCACTACTGGCATATGTGTTAAATTCCCTCCTTGCTTGGAGATAATAAACAGGATGTCAATATACTGATGTACATAGGAATCGGAGTTGTGATTTTAGTGGTTATATTTGTTATGCACTATCTTCAATATACCATAACCTATATGGGAACTTATAAAGAAAGTGAACGCCGCAGAATTACCCTTGCAGAAAAACTCAGAACGTTGCCTTTGCGATTCTTTCAGGAGCATGATCTTTCAGATTTGACAAGTACCATCATGGGGGATTGTTCAGGTTTTGAACATGCTTTTTCCCATACCGTTCCGCAATTTTGGGGTTCCATTATATCAACAGCCATTGTATGTATTGCTCTTTTGATTTATGACTGGCGAATGGGGCTTGCGCTGCTTTGGGTAGCACCGGTGGCATTTGCAATTGTTCTTTTGTCCCGAAAGTTGCAGGCAAAACAGGGGAAAAAACATATAGAAGCAAAAATTGCACTGGCAGACGGAATCCAGGAGTGTTTAGAAAAAGTACAGGACATTAAGGCATGTAATCAGGAAGTACAATATTTGCATAAGCTGGATGAAAAAATGGATAATGCCGAGAAGGCACAGATTTCTTCGGAATTAGTAAGTGCAAGTTTGATAACTACAGGACAAATGTTCCTTCGACTGGGTCTTGCTACTGTTATAGTTGTTGGAAATGCTCTGATGATAAACAACCAGACTACCTTATTTTCCTATATTTTATTTTTGCTTGCTGCTTCCAGATTGTATGATCCCATTTCCGGAGCAATGTCTAATATGGCAGAGCTGTTTTCTGTGGATTTGCAGGTAAACAGACTGAAAGCAATTCAGAATTATCAGGAAGAAAACAAGAAGAAGGAACACATGATGAATTGATGCAGAAGAAGGGACTTTATGCAAGACTTGTTGAACTGCAAACTGCATCTGCGGAGTGGAAACTAAATACAAAAAATTAAATATAAAAAACGAAATACAAAGTAAAGATAATCTATTAACGAAAAGATTTTGAGAAAGAACAAAGGGGCGAGATAATAATCGCCCCTTAATCTACTGTTTTTTCCACAACAGTTCTTTCATACATCTTAGACACTCCTTCCTTTTGTTAGTATAGCATAAATCCATAAATCTCTAAAGTGGTCTTAATAGAAATTGCCCTATAAACAGTAAAAGCATTTCAACCGGTTTAAACAGTCCATTTATGTTGAGATATCATGTGTTATGTGATAGTATAATTTTAAGTTATTTTGAGATGGAGAATTACAATGTTAGAACAAATTAAAAATGTAGATACAAAAGTGATAGATAAAATGTTTCTTTTATATGCGGAATCAATGGAAGATATGACAGAGGAATTTAACAGTCATGCTGAAATGAAGGAAGCGTATGCCGCTTTCCTAAAAGATTTTATAGCCAATCAGAAGCAGGTAGTTTTAGTTGAAACCGTAGAAGGAGAATGGATGAGCGGACTTCGGGCGATTGAGTCAGAAACAGGAATCTGGTTTATTGAGGCAGTTGAAACTATGCCAACCCAAAGAAATAAAGGTTATGGGAAAATGCTTCTTCTTCATACGATTGATTATTTTAAGAAAATCAATGCAAAAAAGCTAGAATGTATTATTGGAAAGAGTAATGTCACATCGATAAAATTACATTCTGACTGTGGTTTTCATCAAACAGACGAGCTACCAGTAAATTGCTGGGGAGAGTTGGAAGATGGACGATTGCTTTTTCGATTGGAAATATAACATGATTATGAAAAATGATATCAAGACAATATTTTTATTAATAGAAAAAGATGTGCCTGCTTATTTATTCTATAAGCAGCATGGCTTTCATGAACATGAAAATAATGTAGCCTTTGCCAAAGGAATATAACAATTCCAAATTACAAGCTGAATGAACGTCGGAAAGGACATGGAAAAATTCTTTTTGACATGATACAATTAAGATATGAAGAAAACGCGAAAGGTAAGTCATTATGAGAATACAACGTCTGATAGGTTTACTTTGTGTTCTTGCCGAGGTTGATAAAATAACCGTCCAAGAATTAGCAGATAAATTTGAAGTGTCTAAAAGAACGATTTTCCGTGATTTAGATACTTTGAATTGTGCTGGAATACCGATTGTTTCATATCCGGGTGTCGGCGGAGGTGTTTCGGTTATAGAAGGCTACAAAATAGATAAAAAGATATTGTCAACGGACGATACACAGAAAATATTTACAGCATTGAACGGATTAAAAAGCATTGATAGTGATAATGCAGACAATAGCTTGATTGCAAAACTTGTCCCAGAAAATAGTGAGTATGTTTTTTCTCAAAGCGAGTATGTTATAAACTTATCCTCATGGTTTTCGGACAGTATCATACACGAAAAGGCAGTTATACTCCATAAAGCTATCCAGGATAATTGCTGTGTCGTTATGGAATATGTTTCACAAAACTCAAGATGTAAACGGACGGTAGAACCATACAAACTGATTTTCAAACAATCAGACTGGTATTTATACGCGTTTTGTCGTGAAAGAAAGGATTTTCGTCTGTTCAAACTTAGGCGTATCATTTCACAGACAATTTCCAAAGAAAAATTTGCACCACGAGAAGTAAAAAGTATTCAATTTGAAAGTGACTATACGACAACTCTTTTTTCAGCACACCCGATAGATGGATTTATTGAAATTGTGCTGGAATATGATATACAAAATGAATTTGCATTAACACAAAGAATTGACGCATCCTTTTTTCGAGAAGTCAACGAAGCGTGTAATACCGCCCGTATATGCTTTTATACACCTAATTTGTCTGTTGCAAGCAACTTGGTATTTGAATTGCTGGATAAAGTTAGAATTATTTCTCCGCCAGAGTTATATGCAGACATAAAAAGCCGACTAAAAAGTATCAATCATTTGTATGAAAGGTGACACATAAGTTGTCACCTTTTGTATTGTATACTGTTTGCGGAAAGGTGGTAACAGATTATGAAAGAAGTGTTAGTGTTTATTTTTGATGGTTTTGCAGATTGGGAGCCAGCATATATCTGCGCCGAACTCAATGCGCCAGGTACGGGCTATACTGTAAAAACAATTAGCTTTGATAAAAAAGCGAAAGTGTCTATGGGTGGTTTTCATGTAATTCCCGATTATGCTATCAATGATTATCCAAGCGATTTTAGCCTGTTAATTCTAACAGGCGGGACAGCATGGATAGAGCAAAAAAATAATGGCATATTGCCGGTTGTCGATTACGCTATCAGCAAGCATATTCCCGTTGGCGCAATTTGTAATGCAGTAAATTTCATGGCAGAAAATGGCTATCTGGACAAAATAAAACACTCTGGAAATACCCTTGAATTTATGAAAGCGCAAGCACCTCATTACAAAGGGGATGATAACTTTTTAGAAGTACAAGCTGTTTGCGACAGCAATATCATTACAGCCAATGGTTCCGCAACATTAGAGTTTGCAAAAAAAATAATGGAGCTGTTAGATGTAAAATCGGAGCAAGCACGTTTGGAATGGTATCAGCTAAACAAATCCGGCTTTTATCCTATGTAGCAAACCCAGCCGAGCCTGTCTTTGCTGTTCGGTAATCAAGAGGGCGACCCGGAAGCCGTTGCCTCCGTCCTATCCCATTATGCCGGGTATATCCGTTCTTGTGCGAAAATGGACGGACAGTTCAATACGGATATGCAGGAGCATATCGTCCAACGGCTGATAGAAAGCCTGTTGAAATTCCGCTTTGACCGCTAATACAAATAGTGTATAATTAGACTGAGAAATCGGAATTTGTAAGGAACAGAAACTTTGAAGTTTACAGCGAGGTGAAAGATGTTGAATTATGTAGAATATGGAAAAGAAAACAAATATGATGATGATATATTTTTTCAAAAATACAGTCAAATGAGTCGCTCACAGCAGGGACTAGCCGGTGCA
>JAAYPT010000007.1 GCA_012519695.1 Clostridiales bacterium
CCATGGAAAATATTTTTATAAACAGTCATACACAGCACCCTTATGCTACATTTGTAGGAAATATGACAGGAGGTCTGCTGACCTATAACATGGCATCAAGTGTGGCAGGACATATACCGGGACTGGCGCAGAGAATAGGAGGCTGGTCAGAAAGACTGTCTACTTTCCCCATTCTAAGACGAATAGGACAAGATCATCTAAGCAATATCATAGGAGCTACCATTGTAGACACCGGTGCATTTACGGTACCCAAGGCGATAATAGATATATATAATGGAGAAAGTTCAGAGACAATATTTCGAAATGCAGGGGTAGACATAGGGCGAAATGTATTGTTTAATATATTTGGTGAAGCTGTTAGTGGCGCAGTGGGAAGAGTAGTGCAGAGGTTTAAGGGTGGTAGTACATCTATAGAAATTAATAATCCTATTTTGGATAATGTTAGAACAGGGAGTGCATTGAAAGGGGATTCACTACATGCATTTAATGATATTATTGATAATTATGCAGGTGATGCTACAAAATTTTCATTAGTAGGTGGAGATGGTGTAGAACGCTCATTATACCAGATTGAAGGTTCTTTGAATGGTAAACAGGGAATATTTGAGTGGATTGTTGATTCAGATCCAACAAAAGGAGTAACGCATCGTAGATTTATAGAAGGTGTTGGCATAACAGGAAGACCTAATGCTAGACCATAGGAGGAAAGTTTATGTATGGAATTGATATTTTTGAAAATATAAATATGCCTATAGATTGGTATATGGTTTATTGGGGAATAAAGAATGGAGTATTAAGAGTGGATGTTGCACAAGATTATGTATGTAGAAAAATAGAACAAGACGAGACTGTTTCAGATGAAGAAAGCGAGTTGTCTTGGAAATCAGAGGATCGTATAAGTGTATTGGAGACTATTGAAAAAATACCCAATTTTTTTAATGATATTGAAAATAATATAGAAAAAGCAAAAGAAAAAGTTCGTATTGCGATTATTATTTTTGTGAGACAAACAGAAAAAGATAGCACTAAATTATTTGAACAAATCGATATGATTTATGCTGACTTTGATTATCCGGAGGACATGGAAAAATTTATTTCATATATGCCAATGAGTGGAGAATATAATCCAAAGGAACATTCTGTAGAGGGAAACAGAGAATATTTACAAAGTCAATTGGATGCCTATATTAGTGTACAGGTAAAAAAGTTTCAACTACAATGGAAAAATTAAATATGCTGATGCAATATTCCTCTATTAATTCCCGAAACTTAAGAAATCAAGCATTGAATTTTTCTGCAAATCATATAGATGATGGAACTCATGAATTTCCACATATTCATATTTGGGATTGGACGAAAAAACTGCCAAGACAGGACAGTAGGAGGTGAAAAAATGCATGATGATTGTATAGTTGCATATAGTGTGAACTTAGAAGAAAAAGTAGTAGATATTCAAACTTATAATAATACTAAAAAGAAACAGGGAAAAATTTGTTTTTCTGGAGTATTAACACA
>JAAYPT010000047.1 GCA_012519695.1 Clostridiales bacterium
CGCTGGTAACGCAAGGCGGCTGCAATCTCCGTTTTGAACGGGCTGCTATTTAATTCTTCGCAACAATTATTATAGCACAAGCCCTTCAAATATACAAATAGAAAATGGGGGCTTGTTTTTTTGCGCCCATTTTCAGAAAGAAGGTGTTTATGTATGGCAATGAAAAGAGCCAATGGCGAAGGATCCGTCTATAAAATAGGCGGAAAGCGTCGCAAGCCCTACGGGGCAAGAATCACTGTAGGCTGGCAACTTGATCCCGAAACTGGATCTTCTCGACAGATCTATCAATCAATAGGGACATTCGCAACAAGGATCGAAGCTGAAACTGCTTTGAACAATTTTTTGCAGAATCCCTATGACATTGACGCCCACAAAATCACTTTTTCTGGCGTGTATGATCTCTGGTCTGCTGAATATTACGAAACTTTGAAGAATCCTTCTTCTGCCAGATCCTACAAAGCAGCATACAACTATTGTTCACCGATTTATGACGTTCGAATGCGTGATCTTCGCGTCAGTCACTTGCAAGGCGTGATCAAAGACGCTGACGTCGGCGAAGCAACAAAAGGACGCATGAAGTCACTGTTCAATCTTATGTACAAATACGCCATGATCCACGAAATCGTTGACAAGGACTACAGCGCATTATTTGTCCAGAAAGTCGGGAAACGTGATAAAACGAAACGAATCCCATTCAAAAACAGTGAAATCCAGCGTCTGTGGAAGATTCGCAATTTCGGCGTGACGGACATGATTCTGTTTTCTGTTTATACTGGTTTTCGACCTTCGGAAGTCCTTCTGATCGAAAACAAGAATGTCGATCTGATTCACTGGCGAATTAAAGGCGGCATGAAGACGGAAGCTGGAACTGATCGAATTGTCCCAGTCCACCCGCTGATCCGTCCGATTGTTGAATCTCACTACAACCCAGACAACAAATTCTTGTTCCCGAATGAGAAAAACCAGTTTATGACATATGACCAGTATCGCGGACGCTTCAAGAAAGTCATGCGCTATCTCGGAATTGCTCACACACCACATGAAGCGCGTCACACATTTATTTCATGTGCGAAGCATTTCAAGGTTGACGACAATCTTCTGAAAGCAATCGTCGGTCATAAGATTCGCGACTTGACCGAAGCTGTCTATACTCACAGACCATACAAAGACTATGAAGACGCCGTTGCAATGATCAGCTACGACGGAAAAGACATTGAATTCGAAACCATTGACGCTGAATGGGACTAATTAAAAAACGGGCTGTCCTGCTGCCGTTTGGCTGCAAGATAGCCCATTCTTTTTGTGTATTACCGCTGTGTATTACCCGTGTATTTCCCGTGTATTACATGCAGATTTTCACACGTTTTCACATGTTCTTGTGATCTCTGGAATGCTTGAAAATGCTGCATTCTTTAGAATCTGCCTGCCTGCGCTGCTTCCTCAACACTAACTGCAACTGCAACTGTAGCACCTACCATTGGGTTGTTACCCATTCCGATAAGTCCCATCATTTCAACGTGTGCAGGTACAGAAGAAGATCCAGCGAACTGTGCATCAGAATGCATACGTCCCATAGTATCTGTCATACCATAAGAAGCTGGTCCTGCTGCCATGTTGTCTGGGTGAAGTGTACGTCCTGTACCACCGCCAGATGCAACGGAGAAGTATTTTTTACCCTGCTCGATACATTCTTTCTTGTATGTACCTGCTACTGGATGCTGGAAACGTGTTGGGTTAGTAGAGTTACCAGTAATGGAAACACCAACGTTTTCATGATGCATGATTGCAACACCTTCCTGAACATCATCAGCACCGTAACATTTTACAGTTGCACGAAGTCCGTTAGAATATGCTTTTTCGTATACTACGTTTAATTTTGCTTCTTTGTAGTCATACTTTGTTTCAACAAATGTAAATCCGTTGATACGAGAGATAATCTGTGCAGCATCTTTTCCTAAACCATTTAAGATAACGCGTAATGGTTTTTGACGTACTTTGTTTGCTTTTTCAGCGATACCAATGGCACCTTCAGCTGCTGCGAAAGACTCATGTCCTGCTAAGAAGCAGAAACATTCTGTTTCTTCCTCTAATAACATTTTTCCTAAGTTACCATGTCCAAGACCTACTTTTCTGTGGTCTGCAACGGAACCTGGAATACAGAATGACTGAAGACCTTCACCGATTGCTGCTGCTGCGTCAGCTGCTCTTCTACATCCTTTTTTGATTGCGATAGCTGCACCTACGGTATAAGCCCAGCATGCATTTTCAAAACAAATTGGCTGAATTTTCTTAACCTGCTCATATACGTCAAGTCCAGCGTCCTTTGTAATCTTTTCAGCTTCTTCGATAGAGCTGATTCCATAACTATTTAATACAGAATTAATCTGATCAATTCTTCTTTCATATGATTCAAATAAAGCCATTATCGTCTCTCTCCTTTCTCTTACTCTTGTCTTGGGTCGATAATCTTAACAGCGTCATCTACGCGGCCATACTGTCCCTTTGCTTTTTCCCAAGCAGTGTTAGGATCATCACCTTTTTTAATGAAGTCAGTCATTTTTCCAAGAGAAACGAACTGATATCCGATTACTTCGTTATCAGCGTCAAGAGCGATACCTGTTACATAGCCTTCTGCCATTTCAAGGTAACGAACACCTTTTTCTTTTGTTGCGTACATAGTACCAACCTGGGAACGAAGTCCCTTTCCTAAGTCTTCAAGACCAGCACCTACTGCAAGTCCGTCATCAGAGAATGCACTCTGAGTACGTCCGTATACAATCTGTAAGAATAACTCTCTCATTGCTGTATTGATAGCATCACAGACAAGGTCTGTATTTAATGCTTCCAAAATGGTCTTTCCCTGTAAAACTTCTGCTGCCATAGCTGCTGAGTGGGTCATACCAGAACATCCAATAGTTTCAACCAATGCTTCTTCGATAACACCATTCTTTACGTTTAATGAAAGCTTACAAGCACCCTGCTGAGGAGCACACCAGCCTACACCATGTGTAAAACCTGAAATATCTTCAATTTTTTTGGAATGAACCCATTTTCCCTCTTCTGGGATTGGAGCTGGTTCATGTTTTGCGCCTTTTGCTACTGGGCACATGTTTTCAACTTCCTGAGTGTAAATCATTTTAAGACTCCTTTCAATCCATACATTAAATTTTGATTGTTATGTATTTAACATACTTAATCATATTTAATCACATTTTGGCGAATTCGTCAATCCAATGCTTCCATTTTCACAAAAGAAAGTGCTGCAACAGCTGCTCCCGCAAAGGTTAAAAGTGCCATAAATAAAATCATCAAAAAGAATCCTGCTTCTAATCCCCAAACAACATATCCTACAGCCGCAGCTATCATTGCAATTACCATAGCAATTCCCTGAAGGAACATTTTTATAAGACTTCTTCCAGTACTTCCCAGATTTTTTCCAATCACCGTATCCGCTAACATTCCGTAATATAAACGATTTGCCATAAGACACATATATAAAAGTACCGTAAGCACTGCAATTACCGGACTAATCTGAAATGTGATTGCTCCCGGAACAGTAATAAGAATTCCATCTATCAGGGCACGAAGATGTTCTATTTTTGTGGAATACCAAACCTTTTTCAAAGATGTATCCGGTATCAGGTAAGTGTAAGGACTTTCTAACTCTTTTGACCATTTTGTAGGATATCCGCTAAAAATAAATACTGCATAGGCTACAATTCCCGGAATAATAAATACTTTCCATTGTCCGAACGCTTCAATATCTCCAAGACATCCATATACTCCGATTACAATTCCAGCAACTAGGCACATAAAGGTATTCCATCCAAAAATAAACATCCTATTTTTCTTATATTCCAATAACTGTCGGTAATAAATTGCCTTTGCATAATTTCCTTTATATTCCACCGCAGCTTCCCGATATTTTTTCTTTTTTCCAAAGCGGAGTGATACGGTTCCTCTTTTCTTCACTTCCATACGCTTTGTCTGAATCTCATCTGCAAACTTTTCTGCATCTTCAAAGTATTCGCCGGTACACTTCATTTTTCTCGCCACATAAAGCATTCCAAGTGTAGAAGTTAAAAATAACGCAGTTCCAATAACATTTATTATATTTGGTCCCACAAAGATTAAATGTGCTACTGCAATATTCCAGCCCACAATAGGAATCAGTTGAATAACAGGCATATCTAAATATTCACGAATTACAGAAAATTCCATTTTCCGGGTCATTAAAAGATAAATTCCGATTCCTGCTATAACAGCCATGAAAATATACATTACAATGGTTAACCCCTTGAAAAACTTTTCATGTAATTTTTCATTACCATAGCAAAAAATAATAATACTTGCTTCTAAAATAGTTTCAAACACTTCAAAAAACAGAAAATAGAGTAACATCTGCCCTACTCCCGCATGAAACCAACAGATACCAAATACAAAAATTGCAATTCCTATCAGAAGATTTCCTGCAAAGGATTTTATTCCGGCAAACATTAGTATGGTCTTTGGACTTACTGGAGACTGAAAAACGAAATGTACCTCGGAAGGTCGAAACAGTAGCCCATGCCTTTTACTATAACTAATTACATTGCTGGGAAGAATCGATAAAATAATACAGGAGAGTACTGTTACCATATTTTCAGGAGTTGCAATTTTAGCATCATTTATAATCATCTGAAAACTCCAGAAAATCATCACTACATAGAATACTACAAAAACGAGTCCCACATAGGTAGTTGGTTTCTTTACTGCTTTTTTGATTCTATTTACAATTGTTCGCTGATAAAGATAAATCAATCCTTGCATTTTTCTTCCCCGCCTCCTGTGATTTTAAAGAATAGCTCCTCAATATCTTCGTTTTGAGCCTGTTCTCTGGTGAAAGCTGCTTCTATTTTTCCCTTTTCCATAATAATCATAATGTCCCACAAATCTTTTACCATTTCCAACATATGAGTACTAATCAAAATCGTAACACCCTGTTCTTTTAATTCCAGTACTACTTCTTTTAATTCTTTGATTGCCGCAGGGTCTAATCCAACCATGGGTTCATCCAGCATAAGTACCTTAGGTTTTACTGCCAATGCACAACAAATACTTACTTTCTGCATCATTCCCTTGGACAACTCATTTCCAAGCTTATCCTGCTTATCATCCAGTTCAAATCTTTTTAACAGTGCATCTACCTCTTCGTCTGTTATTCCTGAATTATATGCACGACGAATATATTCTATATGTTCTCTTACGGTCAACGCTTCAAACATTGCTGGCATTTCCGGCACATAACCAAAGATACGTTTTGCTTCTAAACTTCTTGCAGGCATTTTCTGAATACCAACTCCACCTTCATACCGTAATAATCCCGCTATGCTTTTAATAATTGTGGATTTTCCTGCTCCATTTGGTCCTAATAAAATTCCTACTTTTCCATCGGGAATTGCAAAACTCACATGGTCTACTGCTAGATTTTTTCCATATTTTTTCGTTAACTCTTGAACTTCTAACATAACTTTTCTCCTTTTTTATATATATAATAATACGCATACGATTGCATTAGTTACTTAATACAATAATATGCGTATCATTTTCTGTCAATATGTTTTATCTTAAGTTAATCTTAAATTTTCTTACTCCGGTAAATTAGGTATCAGTTCTACATAGACCTGATCAAATTCCTTCTTTAATTCTTCTCGTATTCCATCCCGAATTCTGCTAAGAGAACGCATTGTAATAATATCATTTGGACTGTCAATATAGATTTCTACCCAGGTTTTTCGCCCTGTTTGAATTACATCCAAAAATTCAATGGTATAGGAACAAGTCTGCATATATTTTTCTGCAATGGAGCGAATTTCATTCATTACCTCCTCTTCCGGGGCAAACAAAACTAATTTTCGCACACCTCTTCCGATTATTTTTATTGGTTCTACAATCAATATCAATGCCATTGCAATCGCTACAACTGGATCGATATATGGAGTAATCCAATCATGGGATGTGTTTTGAAATAACATTTGTCCGAAGAATGCTAACGCAACTCCCAAACTGCTGATTACATCCAGCTTCCAGTTATACATTTCTGCCTGTATGGATACCGATGCATAACGTCTGCTGTAATAGTAAAGTAAACAATATACTACCAAGCATCCTGCAAAAACTCCCAGTTCAAAAAATGCTACCTGTCCGGCATCCACTTCATGCCCACCATGCAAAATATATTTTATATTGTCCCAGATAAGTTGCAGGGTAATCACTAACAGCACAATATATTTTACAACTAAAAACAGGGATTCTACCTGGGAAAAACCATAAGGTCTGCGTTCCGTTACAGGACGATACAGTAGCGGTACCAACAGCAAAAACGGACCTATCATTACTAAATCTGTTATGTCAAAAATGCAGTCCATCAATAAGGAATGAGAATGTGTCACATATGCCATTATTGCCTCTACCAGTACAAAGGCAATACTTCCACACAGGGACAAATTCATCATCCGTTTTTCTAATTTTATCTTACTGTCAGAATTCATACTATCGCTTCTCTACTACTTCGTTCTTATTCTTATAAATAGAATTTTCATGTATCACACCACGCACCATAGACAATGGATATACATTGCTGTGTTTTCCAATCACTGTTCCCGGATTCAACACACTGTTGCATCCTACTTCCACTTCATCTCCTAACATTGCTCCGAACTTCTTTAATCCGGTTGCATGTTCTTCTCCGGTTTTCTTATCCTTTACTACTACTAAAGTTTTATCGGATTTCACATTAGAAGTAATGGAACCTGCTCCCATATGTGCTTTGTAACCTAACACGGAATCTCCCACATAATTGTAATGTGGCACCTGCACTTTATTAAAAAGTACCACATTTTTCAGTTCTGTTGAGTTTCCGACTACCGCACCTTTTCCCACAATTGCATTTCCACGGATAAATGCACAATGACGAATCTCCGCTTCCTCATCAATAATTGCAGGTCCATTGATAAATGCTGTTGGTGCTACTTTAGCATTTTTAGCTATCCAAACATTTTCTCCCTTTTGTTCGTATACTGCCGGGTCTAATGTTTTTCCTAATTTTACGATAAAGGCACTGATTTCTGGTAATACTTCCCATGGATAATTGTGATTTTGAAACAAATCTGCTGCGATTGTCTCCTCTAGTGTATATAAGTTACTGATTTTTGCTGTTTCCATTTTTACTTCCTTCTTTCAACATATTTCTTCTTTATTAAAATTAAAGTTTAAGTAGTGGACGCTACTTCTTTTTCTTTCTCTTTTTGTTCTTTTGTCTGTTTCTTTCCTTTTGCCTTTCCGGTTTGTTTCGCCGGCGTTTTATAATAAGTTGCCGCTTTTTGGAAATATCCCCTTAGTGCATACTGATTGTTCAATCCTAATACCCCACTGGTGCGGGACTTAATAAAGTTTTCCAGTTTTACCATATATTCCTCTGGAGTAATACTTCCTTCTGCCACATAATTCAACCCTTTTTCCCAACTAGCTGTTAATTCTGGATTTAACAAAGAGCGAATAGATGCATTTACCACATCATATATCATTTCTCCCAATAGGGTTGGGGTAATAATCTGCGTCTTTTTATTCAATGCCAGATACTTATTGTTCACTAATTTTTTTAATATCTCAGCACGGGTTGCACTGGTACCAATTCCACTTCCCTTAATCTGTGCACGAAGTTCTTCGTCTTCAATGAGCTGTCCGGCATTTTCCATCGCAAGAATCATAGACCCGGAATTATAACGTTTTGGTGGAGCTGTTTCGCCTTCCTTGATATTCAAATCTTTCACATCCAGTTCCATGCCCTTTTTCAGTCCTGATAGAACCTCCATAAAACTTACATCACAAGATTCTTCTGTTTCTCCGTTTCCACTGTTTGTACTGTCTGCCTCTTTTTTCTTCTGAAAGGAATATTCCATCACTTTTAAATAGCCCGGTTCCGCCAATACTTTAAAACTGGAGAAAAACTTCTCTGTACCGATTCCGGTTACCAAACTGATTTTCTGATAAATTGCCGGTGGACAAAAAATACCTAAAAATCTTCGCACAATGGTTTCATAAACATTCAATGCTGTCTGATTCAAGGTACGAATGGCACCAAAACCCTGCCCTGTTGGAATAATAGCATAATGGTCGGTAATCTGTTTATCATTAACATATCTTGTCTTTGCAATATTTTTATAAGTGCCTTTCTCCAAAATAGCTTCTGCATAAGTTTTAACAGAAGGAATATTTTTCAATCCTCCGATATTTTTATGTATTTCCTTGGCTACCGCACTGGATAACACACGGGCATCTGTTCTGGGATATGTCACTAATTTCTTTTCATATAATTCCTGTACAATTTGCAAAGTCTGATCCGGACTGATTTTAAAGAGTCTGGAACAATCGTTCTGAAGTTCTGCCAAGTTGTACAACAACGGTGGATTTTTCGTTTCTTTCTTTTTTTCCATAGAAACTACTACCGCTTTTAATGCTCCCTCCGGCATTGTCCCCTTCAGTTCTTCGATTAACTGTTTTGCATCTTCTTCCTTTAAAAATCCGTTTTCCTTATATAACTTGGGAGATTGAAAATAGGCAGACCCTTCCACTGCGCGCCATTCTCCATCTACCTGATGTCCTTGAATATCCAGGTTACTAAGCACACGATAAAAAGGGGTCTTTACAAAATCACGAATTTCACGTTCTCTTCTTACTACCATTCCAAGAACACAGGTCATTACACGACCTACACTCACCACGGTATATTTTGTGTTTAAGAAATTAGAAATCGCATTTCCATACTTTAAGGACAATAATCTGGAGAAATTAATCCCCATGAGATAATCTTCTTTTGCCCGCAAATATGCAGACTCACAAAGATTATCATATTCTGATAAATCCTTCGCCTCTCTAATTCCTCGCAAAATCTCTTCTTCAGTCTGGGAGTCAATCCAGACTCTTCTTCGATCCTTACCGGTCACTCCTGCCTGTCGTTCCACCAGACGGTAAATGTATTCTCCTTCTCGTCCTGAGTCCGTACAGACATAAATGGTTGCCACATCCGGACGATTTAAAAGTCCTGCCACTATATCATACTGCTTCTTTACTCCCGGAATCACTTCGTACTTAAACTCTTCCGGAAGAAATGGCAATGTAGCAAGACTCCATTTCTTGTATTTTGCATCATAGACTTCCGGATAGCTCATGGTAACCAAATGTCCTACACACCAAGTCACGATTGCTTCCGGGGATTCCATGTATCCATCATGATTTTTTAAATTCAGTTTTAATGCCTTTGCAAACTCTCTGGCAACACTGGGTTTTTCTGCTATATATAAAGCTTTCGCCATAAATCCATATCCTGCTTTCTTTTATCGTTACATCTGATTCATATCCACTAACAGGATACGTTTGTCCGCAGCAACCATTTTTCTTAATTTTTCATCAAATGACTTTGCGGAAAAAAGATAATAATAGTTCGCTGTAAGTTTTGCCTGTTCCATACTCTGGAATAACTTTTGGCACATTTCAAAAGTCATTTCCGGTTCTGACCAGTTACACAAACAGATGAGGTTTTCTCGTATTTCATTTTGAGCAATAATATCAATATGCCCACGCTTTCCAACCCAGGTTCCCATTTTATGTATCTGTAGTGGAAGTTTATGTACTTGATTCATCAGTTCTAAGTATTCCATACATACTTTTACAAAATAACGATTCAAATACTCTTCTAAACCGTCTGCAATGTATGTTTCATAAAATTCTTCCGGTTTCATCTGATACAAGTCGGATAAATGAGGATATACAAACTTAAACCAGAAATTAATAAATGTATCTTTTATCTGATATAAGCCTTTTTGAGCATTTTCCCATCCTCCTGTTTCAAAGGACGTAACCTTCTCTATCATACCAAATGCCATAAGGTTCTTCAAATAGACACTTATCTTCGCTCTGGAAAATCCTGTTTCCTGATATAAATCGTTAAGTTTACGTTTTCCGGATGCTACTGCTTCTAAGATGGTATTATACACGGAAAGTTCTCGCAATTGGCTACTGATAACTCTTTCCGCCTCATGGAATAAGAACCCATCCGGTGCCAAAATATATTTGCAAATGTTATATTGAATATCGCGTTTTTCATCCCATTGTTTGATATATTTCGCCACTCCACCTATGACTCCGTACACTTCTACACTTTGACTGACGGTATAATCTGGAAATGACTTTACCATCTCTACAAACTTCAGCTCTGAAAGCTGCTCTATGCCATCTAACTTCTTTTGATACTTTCCTAAGACTTTCGGCATATTTTGATTTACCCACGCTACTGCGGATGTATATAGAAGAATCATAACCGGTCCCGGATAAAGTTTATGTTCTTTTAACCTCACAATGCTTTCCATAAACTGCTCATCTCTTTTTACGATGTGTTCAAATTCGTCTATTATCACCACCAGCTTACTTGCATCACCACTTCTGGTACGGCTAAAACAACTATCATAGGATACTTCGGAAATAGATACGTCATATTGCTTTTCTACTTCCTGAGACATCCTCTGCACCTGCGCCTTCGCTGAAATCTCCGGCGCATGATAATAAAAGGATTTCTTTTCCTTGCAAAAATTCTGCAATAATTCCTGAATCCCATTTTCCCGTCTTCCATATAATACAACCAATTGATTTCCTTGTTGCTGATATAATTCTTCTAATCTTCGTATCTGTGCATTTCTTCCTGTCATGGCTGTCTCCTCTAAATTTCTATAAGGTATTTGCCCTGTCTTTAATATTTTTCTTAAAATTAATAATATTATGATCGTAAGATTCATTCATAAATGATGAAGTAATCATAAAATCTGCTGTTGCCCGGTTATTTGCCATAGGAATATCATACACCTGTGCAATTCTAAGTAATGCTTTTACATCCGGGTCATGTGGTTGCGCTGCCAATGGATCGGAGAAAAATACAACGAAGTCAATTTTTCCTTCTACAATCTTTGCTCCAATCTGCTGGTCTCCTCCTAATGGACCACTATTATATCCTTTTACCGGAAGTCCGGTCTGATCTGTAATCATGCGGGCGGTTGTTCCTGTTCCGCATAAAAAATGTTTCTTCAATTCCTCTTTATGCTCCTCACACCATGAAATCAATTCCCGTTTTTTGCTGTCATGAGCAATTAATGCAATACTTTTCTGTTTTCCAATCGTTAATGTAATAAAATCTGGTTCGTTCATAGTAACGTTTCCTTTCTCCCTTATCTTTTTGTTACTCTCTATTATAAGCAAAAAGAGGCTGCCTGCGCAACCTCTTTTTTTATATCAAGATTTTATTTTGCTGTAATATATCCCTGTGCTTTTAAAAGTTCTGCACAAAGTACCGCTCCACCTGCTGCTCCTCTTACGGTATTATGAGACAATCCGATGAACTTCCAATC
>JAAYPT010000048.1 GCA_012519695.1 Clostridiales bacterium
AATGTACAGTGTGATAGATGGATTGTTCATTGGAAGAGCAACAGGAGATATTGGACTTGCGGCTATCAATATTGCATGGCCCATTACTGCGGTGATTACCGCAACCGGTATTGGAATCGGTGCTGGTGGAAGTGTATTGGTTTCCAATTATCGGGGACAAGGCAAACAGAAAGAAAGCAAAGAGGCGGGAAATCATACGGTTACTTTGTTAATAGTAGTGGGAATGTTAGTAACGATGTTGTTTTTGGTGTGTTATCCCTCTCTTTTAAAAATATTGGGCGCACAAGGCAGGGTATATGAAGAAGCACAAAGATACAGTGGAATCATTGTAGCAGGAAGTGTTCTTCAGGTACTAGGCACAGGACTACTTCCTATTTTACGAAATATGGATATGGCAATTGGAGCCATGATAAGTATGATTACCGGATTGTTTACCAATATCGGAATGGATTATTATCTGTTATTTGAGAAAAATTTAGGGATTCAAGGTGTTGCTTATGGAACAGTAACCGCTCAGGGCGTGGTTGTCTGTATCAGCTTCCTTCTTTTATGTAAGCGGCAAAGGATAAAACCATATTTAGAAAAGAATTTGTTTTATCACACCGTAAAAACCGGAGTCACCGCTTTTGGAATGTCCCTTGCACCGTCAGTTACATTGATTTTTACCAATTGGCAGTGCTTAAGGTATGGCAGAGAACAGGCGGTAGCATGTTATGCGGTAATCTCTTATATTACATTCCCGGTACAGTATATGCTATCAGGAATTGGTGATGGAACACAGCCGTTGTTGAGTTACTATCACGGAGCAGATAAGCCAACCGAAGTAAGGCAGATTCAAAAAACAGCGTATGGACTGGCATCAGTAATTGGAGTATCAGCAACGATTGCAACGATTTTATTGGTACCCTATATCGGCAGGTGGTTTGGATTGTCTGGAGAAGCGTTAGGATATTTTGGATGGGGAATGTGTGTGAGTGCAGTAGCATTTTTGCTTATTGGATTTGTGAAATTCAATACAGCATATCTAAATGCCACAATGCAGACGAAAAAAGCAATTTTCCTTACCTATATCGAAAGTATAGTGATTGCTCCCGTTCTTTTATATCTGTTGCCCGCATTTGCAGGAATAAAAGGAGTATGGTTTTCATTTCCGCTTACAGCGGTATGCATGCTTCTTATCTATAGATGGATGATGTTGTTAGAAAAGCGAAGGAAGGATAAAAAATGAAAAAGAAACTGACATTAAGAAAAATAGGTAGCGTATGGCTTTTTGTGATACCGGCTTTAATACCCCTCATTGTATTTTGGATTTATCCCATTTTAAGATCTATTTATATTAGTTTTACGGATTGGGATTATATGTCACCTACCTATCAATTTGTGTTTTTGGATAATTTTAAGGCATTATTCAAAGATCAACGATTCTACGATGCACTGTGGAATACCGTGGTATTTACCTTAGGAACGTTGATTCCCACCATTGTACTGGGGTTATTATTGGCATTGCTCTTGCAAAAGTCCTTTAAGGGAAGTGGATTGATTAAATTTATTTTGTTTTCTCCGTGGATTACGCCAACAGTTGCAGTTTCTATTGTATGGACATGGATTTATGAACCAAATAATGGAATTGCCAATGCAATTTTGAAATTTTTCGGTTTACCGGGACTTCAGTGGATTAAAAGTTCTCAGACCGCCATGCTGGCAGTTATTATCGTAACCGTTTGGAAAAGTCTTGGATATGCCATGATATTTTATTTATCAGCGTTGGAAAAGGTACCCAAAGAGTTATACGAGGCAAGTGGAATGGATGGAGCGAAAAGCTGGCAGAGATTTCGTGATGTGACCATACCATGCATTTCTCCAACCACTTTTTTCTTGATGATTATTACCATGGTAAATTCCCTCCAGGCATATGACCAGATTCAGATATTGACACAGGGAGGTCCTTCCGGTAGTACCCGAACATTACTTTATATGTATTATCAGCTTGGATTTGAAGAGTTCAATATGGGACAGGCAACCGCAGTAGCAATTGTATTGATATTGATAACTGTTTTGTTATCGGTAGTGCAGTTCACAGGTTCAAAGAAGTGGGTACATTACTAAGGAGGCAAAAGTAATATGAAAATAAAAACAGGTTTACAAAAAACAGGAAAAGTATGCTTATTGTTTCTATTCAGTATATTTACAGCATTTCCCTTTGTGTGGATGGTATTAAGTGCCTTAAAAACAAAAGCAGAAATTATGGATGTATCAAAATTTTTTCCGGCAGAGTTTCAATGGAATAATTTTTACGAAGTTATTTTTCATTCACCCTTGTTAAAGTATGTATGGAATAGTTTGTTTGTATCAGCAATTACACTGGCAATCCAGATTGTAACAGCAGCTATGATTGCCTATGCCCTTGTGTTTATGAAGTTTAAGGGAAGAAAGGTGCTATTTGCCATTATCATGGGAACTTATATGCTTCCCACAGCAGCAACCTATATACCAAGTTACATTATTTTAGCTGACTGGAATTTGTTAAATACATTTACCGGATTGATTATATCCAATTGTGTCAGCATTTTCGGAATTTTCCTGTTACGTCAGGCATTTATGCAGGTGCCTATGGGAGTGATTGAGGCAGCAAGGATTGATGGAGCATCCCGATGGAAAATTTTATGGCAGGTAGTATGTCCAATGACAAAGTCCTCCTTTATCACCTTTGGACTTATGAACTTTATTACTTGTTATAACAGTTATATGTGGCCGTCTTTAATTACAGATTCCGATGAGAAACTTTTAGTTTCCCAGGGACTACGAAAGTTCTTTATTGAAGGAGGAGCTTATGGAACAGAGTGGCCTCTGGTTATGGCGGGAAGTGCTTTAATTGTATTACCGTTGCTGATTCTTTTTGCATTTACCCAGAAGTGGTTTATCAACGGAATCGGCGGAGATACCGGTATGAAGGGGTAAGAACCCTTTTATATATAGAAATAGCAAACAGCAAAAATAAGGAGAGAAAAACATGAAAAAAAGATTGTTAGCAGCATTGCTTGGAATGACAATGGTTGCAGGATTGCTTACCGGATGTGGAAGCAATGGCGCTAAGGAAACAACAAAAACAGCAGATGGAAAGATTCAGATTAACTTTTGGTATTCTGGTGGAAAGACAGCGGTAAATGTATTTCAGGATATCGTAGATGAGTTTAATGCATCTCAGGATAAATATGAAGTTAAGACCACCACACAGGCAGATTATACAGAAACATACGAAAAGCTTCAGGCAGGAATTGCCGGAAAGAAAGCACCGGATATGGCATTGTTAGATGTGGATAAGTCAAGAAATCTTTCTGAGAAAAATCTGGTAGCAGACATTGGAAAATACATAGAAAAAGATTCTGATTTTCAAAAGGATGATTACTTAAGTGTATTCTATGATCAGGGTGTGGATGAAAATGGAAAGGTTTTTGCATTACCGGCATATGGAACCACACAGGTATTGTATTACAACAAGGCAGCATTTGAACAGGCAGGAATTGATCCAAGCTCTGTGAAAACATGGCAGGATTTAGCAGAAGCAGCAAAAACAATGACAAGTGCAGATGGTTCTTTTGTAGGATGGGAACCAATGTGGGGAAGTGCCAACCTGGTAGATGCAGCATTGAGTAATGGAGCTTCTCTGTTAAGCGAAGATGGAAAAACAGTAATGATTAACTCTGATGAGTGGGTAGAAGTATGGGAGTCCTTCCGTCAGTGGATTCATGATGATAAGATTATGAAAGTTAATTCCGGTGGACAAGGCTGGGAATACTGGTATACCACTATCGATGATGTACTTCAAAATAAGGCAGGCGGATATACAGGTTCTTCCGGAGATCAGGCAGACCTTGATTTTAATTTAGTAGCAGCAATGGAACAGCCGGGATTTAACAATAATCCTTCTGCACCAACAGCAGATGCATTACAGCTTGTTATGTTAGAAAGCTCCAGTGATGAGACAAAGCAGGGGGTGTATGAATTTATGAAGTATTTTACCACACCGGAGAATCAGGCAAAATGGTCAATGGCAACCGGATATGTAGCAGTTCGTCAGTCTACACTGGAAGTAGCAGATTTTAAAGCATATACCGAGGAAAATCCACAGGCATTGGTACCGATTTCTCAGGCATCCCATGGAACACCTGCATTGACAGACCCAACCGGAGGAAAGATTTTTGATGCATTAAAGATTGCAGCAGATAAAGTAGAGTTAGAAAATGTACCGGCAAAAGAAGCATTGGATGAAGCACAGAAAACAGCACAGGAAGCATTAGATAGTATGCAGTAAGCAAAATTATGAGAGAAAATATTAATTTTACAATTAGCCGTGAGGCAGACAATTTTCATAAGGAATCCTTTGGGGTTCCTTATGAATTAGAAACATTATATTTAGAAATCAAAATGCCGGAAGAATGTCGCTATATGGGATTTGTAATCTTGTGGGACGAAACAGGTGCCATACGTTTGCAAAAGTTATTAGGATATGGAGAACAGAAATTAGCTATAGGTATCGATGGAGAACATACTACCATTGGTGGCGTACCGGGAAAAGTTTCCAAGGGAGAATGGAAACTTGGAATTGGCATTTTTACAGAATATGTACAACAACGCCTTGGAGATAAAACAGAGGTGTTAGAGGTGGTACTTACAGACAAGGAAATTCCAATACCGGACCCTATCGGAACACAGGTATGGGTAGAAGAAGGAAGTCCAAAGATGTCTTTTGAAAACTATAACTGGAAAGAAAAGTATCAGAAAGAAGCGCGCTGGTATAAGGGAGATTTTCATACCCATACACGATTATCCGATGGAAAAGAAACCACGGTACATGCCATGGAAAAGGCAAAAAAAATGGAAATGGATTTTTATGTACCAACGGAGCATAACCTGATACATACAGGATGGTGTGATACCGATATTTGTGTGCTGCCGGGAATTGAAATTACCACGGACAGGGGACATTTTAACTTGTTTGGAATTACCGAGATGCCGGAACATGTATTAGATATTGTAAGAACCAATGGAACTCCTCAGATGGAACAATATGTAGAAGCAACCATGAAAGAAGCAAAGAAAAAGAATTGGATTGTCAGCTTGAATCATCCATTTCTTACCATATGGAAATGGCAGTATGGAAAGACAAGTCTGGAAGATTTTCAGTGTGTGGAAATTATCAATGATCCTACCTATCAGGATGCACCACCTTCCAATGATGAGGCAATTCGTTTTTTAGATGCCCTTTGGATGGATGGACATAAAATCTGGGGTGTAGGGGGAAGCGACTCCCATAACTTAGAAGAAGAACGGTACGAAGGAGCAAGCCTTCCATCTATTCCGGGAGATCCTGCTACCTATGTATTTTGTGAAGGATTATCGCCGGAAAGCCTTATGGAACAAGTGAGAAAAGGACACATATGTGTCACAAGATATTGCCAAGTGAAACCGGAAATTTATGCAGAAGGAAAAGAGTATCTTCCGGGAGATGAAATCAAAACGGACAAGGAAAAAACAGTTCTTACTTATGAAGCCCAGTTGCTGGGAATATCGGAAGAGCCAACGGTGTTTATCGTAAAAAACGGAGAAAAACAACAGATAGAAGTACAGGAAAGTTCCACCGGAAATTACCATATAAAAGCAGAAATTGAAATGGACAGTAGTATCTGGAACTGGGTGCGGCTGGAGGTAAGAGGAAAGCAGGGAGAATTTTTAGCATATACAAATCCGGTATGGTCAGGAAGCATGCGTTCTAATTACAGCAGAGTAGAAGAAATATGGAAGGCAATGGGAGAACACTGACATGATAAAAGGAATATTATTTGATAAAGATGGAACACTGGTGGATTTTTTTTCCCTTTGGCTTCAGGCGGCAACCGCAGTTGTTCCGGTATTTTTAAGAAAAAACGGAATGGAAGATTCCAAAGAGATGGTGGAACACCTGCTTCAGACGATGGGAGTGAATCAGGGAGAAGTTGACCCGAAAGGGGCATTAGCTTACAAATCCTACGGAGAAATTGCAGAGGATATTTGCGGTGCCCTTGCAAAAAGGGGAATTGAAGTTTCGGTTCCTCTGGCAAGAAAGCAGTTAGAAGAACTTTTTAATGAAAATGTCACCAGTCAGAGTACAAAGTTTCAGTTGTTTACAGATATGAATGTACTTATGGAAAATTTAAAATCCAGAAAAATTGTGATAGGACTTGCGACGGCGGATACAGAGCTTTCTGCCGAAAGTTGTCTGGATTCCATAGGAGTGAAACACTTTTTTGATTATATCGGTGCAGATGATGGCAGAAGAAAACCAAAACCGGATAAGGAAATGTTTTTGGAATTTGCAGAACAATTTTCTTTGTTACCGGAAGAAATTGCAGTAGTGGGTGACACTTATAATGATATGATGTTTGCCAAGAAAAATGGTGGAGTTGCCATAGGAGTTTTAAGTGGCGTGAGTGAAAAGAAAGATTTTGAAGATAAAGCAGATTATGTGATTAATTCTATTCATGAGTTACCGGAATTATTGGATAGAATTTGATTTAAGGAGGAAATACTGTGGCAGAGATTCAGTTAAAACATATGTACAAAACATTTGAAGATGGAGTAATGGCAATAAAGGATTTTGATTTGGATATCAAAGACAAGGAATTTGTTATCTTTGTAGGACCTTCCGGGTGTGGAAAGTCTACCACTTTGCGAATGATTGCAGGATTGGAAAGTATTTCGGATGGAGAACTTCTGATAGATGGAAAGCGGATGAATGAGACACCTTCCTGTGATCGTGATATGGCAATGGTATTTCAAAATTACGCGCTCTATCCACATATGTCAGTATATGATAATATTGCTTACAGTATGAAATTGAAAAAAGTTCCAAAGGCAGAGATTCGTAAAAAAGTAGAAGAGGTAGCAGAAAAGTTAGGCTTAGAGCAGGTATTAGACAGAAAGCCGAAAGAACTTTCCGGTGGACAGAAGCAACGTGTAGCAATGGGACGTGCCATGGTGCGAAAAACAAAAGTATTTTTAATGGATGAACCATTATCCAATCTGGATGCAAAATTGAGAAATCAAATGCGCGGAGAAATTTCAAAACTTTATCAGGAGCTGGACAGTACCTTTATCTATGTGACACATGATCAGGTGGAAGCTATGACACTTGGAACCAAAATCGTAGTGTTAAAAGATGGGGAGATTCAGCAGGTAGCAACACCGAAGGAACTTTATGACCATCCGGCGAATCTGTTTGTGGCAGGATTTATAGGAACACCGCCTATGAATATTTTTGAAAGTGTCTGCGAACCGGTAAATGGGGTATTGCATATTCGAATAGGAGATGCATTGTTGCCATTCAAGGAAGAAACAGCAGAAAGACTCAGAAAAAAAGACTATATCAATCAAAATATTATGGTAGGGGTTCGTTCCGAAGATATTTTACTGACACCCAAGGGAGAATTAGAAGGTATCGTGGAAGTATATGAGATGCTGGGAGATTATGTATACTTGTATCTCACATACGCCGGACAGAAAATATCAGTAAGAGTGCCTTCTGATACTACTGTCCGAAGAGGAGATACGATTCGATTCACATTTGATATGGAAAAGATACACCTTTTTGATAAATTACGAGAAAAAAGAATCTAGTTTACCCTTTCATTTTTACGGCGTATCAAAAACATACTAAGGGATGCGGCGAAAATAATAAGATAACCGGTAATGCTAATCCAATCCGGAAATTCACCTAAGAACAAAATGCCCCAAAGGGAAGAAAAAATAATCTGTGTATAGTCATAGACAGAGATTTCCTTTGCAGGTGCGTGGGAGTAAGCTGCTGTGATAGAAAATTGTCCGCCGGAAGCTGCCAGTCCTGCTAACAGTAAACAACCAAGCTGCCAGGGTTTCATCGGTGTGTAATGGAATATACAGTAAGGAAGTGCGGCAAGGCAGGAAAAAGTGGAGAAGAAGAACACGATAAAAGGTCCCTTTACACCACGCCCACTTAAAATGCGCACCATAGTATAGGCGATACCTGCACCTAATCCGCCCAGAAGCCCGATAAAGGCAGGAAAAGTTACAAGACTGTCAAATCCGGGACGCAAGATAAAGAGCGTTCCTATAAAAGCAACGATGACACACATAATCTGATAAAAAGCAGCTCGTTCTTTTAATAAGAAATAAGAAAAAATAATGGCAAAAAACGGAGACAACTTATTTAACATATTGGCATCAGACAAAGCCAGATGGTCGATCGCATAAAAATTACAAAAAATACCCAGTGTACCAAAACCGGCTCGTAAAAGCAGATAAATGGTATTACCCTTTCCGGCACGGAAGGGGATTTTTTCTTTTCGTAAAATAATTGCAGCAAAGGCAAGTGCCACCAGGTTACGGAAAAAACTTTTCTGTATTGCAGGAATATCTCCCGATAAGCGTACAAATAAACTCATCAGAGAAAAGCATAATGCTGCAAGAATAATGTATAAAATACCTTTATTTCGTTCAGACATAATCATACCTCGTTTCCTTAATAATTGTATGCAGTGATTTGACTGCACACCTAATCAATTATAATCTAACAGAACTTGCAAATCAATCATACATTTTTTTGAAAAAAGTGTTGACAAAAGATGCTGTTTGCGTATAATAGCATATATAACCTACGGATAAAGTAGGAAATAAAAAACCGGAGGTGATAGGGCGCAAATGAAAATATCGATGAAAGGAAAGTACGCAGTAAGGCTGATGCTGGACTTGGCAGAACATGATTTTGGTGAACCGGTAAGCCTGAAGGATATAGCAGTGCGACAGGAAATTTCAGAAAAATACTTAGAGCAGGTTGTGTCCTTGTTAAATAAAGCGGGTTTGGTACGCAGTATCCGAGGACCCCAGGGAGGTTATCGATTAGTGCGAAAACCATATGATTATAAGGTTGGCGAGATTTTGCGAATGACGGAAAGTTGTTTTGCCAAGGACGGAGACGGAGAGGAAGATGCAAGCATGATTTTGTGGAATCGTATCGATGATGCGGTAAGCAGTGTAATAGATACGGTAACGCTAGAGGATTTGCTTACCTGGCAGAATGAAAATGCATATAATTATTCAATATAAGGAATGAGAAGAATATAGAAAGGAAGACAGTGATGAGTAAAATAGCAGAACATTTAACAGAACTGATAGGAAAGACTCCATTATTAGAGCTGACCAATTATGAAAAAGAAAATGAACTGGAAGCAAAAATAATCGGAAAATTGGAATATTTCAATCCATTAGGAAGTGTCAAGGATCGTGTTGCTTATGCCATGATTGAGGACGGAATAAAAAAAGGCAAGATTAATAATGAAACAGTCATTATCGAACCAACCAGTGGAAACACAGGAATCGGGCTTGCATTTGTAGCAGCATCTAAGGGCTTACACTTAATTCTTACCATGCCGGATACCATGAGTGTAGAACGTAGAAAAATCGTTTCCGCATTAGGAGCTGAAATTGTTCTGACACCGGGAAAAGAAGGAATGAAGGGTGCCATTGCAAAGGCAGAGCAGTTAAAAGAAGAATACGGAAATGCCATTATCCCACAGCAGTTTGAAAATGCAGCAAATCCGGCAATTCATAAAGAAACAACTGCAAAAGAAATCTGGGAAGACACCGACGGAAAGGTAGACATCTTTGTTTCCGCAGTAGGAACCGGAGGAACATTGACCGGAACCGGAGCAGGATTAAGAGAAAAGAATCCGGATGTAAAAATTATTGCAGTAGAGCCAAAGGATTCCGCAGTACTTTCCGGAGGAAAGCCGGGACCACATAAGATTCAGGGAATCGGAGCAGGATTTGTACCAAAAGTATTGGATACCCAATTGATTGATGAGATTATACCGGTAGAAAATGAAGCAGCATTCCAGACGGCAAGAAAAGTAGCCAAAACAGATGGTTTGTTGGTTGGAATTTCATCAGGAGCAGCACTTTATGCAGCAGATGTATTAGCAAGAAGACCGGAAAATAAAGGCAAAAACATTGTAGTTTTATTACCGGATACAGGAGAACGTTATTTATCCACTGCATTGTTTGAATAGAATCAGGAGGAGCATTTATGAGAAAGAAGGCAACAAGGATAACCGTTACGATTCTTGCAGCGGTGTTGGCGATGACATCTCTGACAGCTTGCGGAAAAAAGAAAAATAGTGATGGAACACTGACGCTAACCAATGTTTCTTATGATCCGACCCGAGAACTGTATGAGGAATACAATCAGGCCTTTGAGAAGCATTACAAGGAAGAACATGGAAAAGATATTAAGATTATTCAATCTCATGGAGGCTCCGGCAGTCAGGCGAGATCCGTAGTGGAAGGCAGTGATGCAGATGTGGTAACATTGGCACTTGCTCATGATATTAGCCTGATAGAAAAGTCCGGGCTCATCGAACCGGGATGGATAGAAGAATTTGACGGAAACTCTGCACCTTATACATCTACCATTGTGTTTTTAGTACGCAAGGGAAATGAAAAAGGAATCGAAGATTGGGATGACTTGGTGAAAAAGGGTGTAGATGTCATAACACCGGACCCAAAGAGTAGTGGCGGAGCTTGTTGGAACTTTCTGGCTGCATGGGAATATGCCAGTGAAAAATATGATTCAGAAAAGAAAGTAAAGAAATTTGTAACAGATTTATATCAGAATGTATCTGTTATGGATTCCGGAGCGAGAGGAGCTACAACGACTTTTGTAGAAAACGGACAGGGAGATGTGCTGATTGCATGGGAAAATGAAGCAATTACAGCAATGAAGGAATATCCGGGAAAATATGAAATTGTAACTCCAAGTGTTAGTATTCTGGCAGAACCTAATGTTGCGATTGTAGATGCCAATGCAAAAAAAGATAACACTCAGGAAGCGGCAAAGGAATATTTGCAATACTTATATTCAGATGAAGCACAAAGAATTATTGGAGAAAATGGATATCGGCCAACAAATCCGGATATTTTACAGGAATTTTCCGATAAGTTTGATTTGAACGTTAAGTTATGTACCATAGATGATTTTGGCGGCTGGGATGAAGCCTACGAAAAGTTTTTCACCGATGGCGCGATTTTTGATGAAATATATGATAATTAAGTAGAATGACTAGGAGAAAGAGGAGAAACCATGAAAGGGTTAAGGAGGCAAAAACAGGCAAAAACCTGTAGGGTCATACCGGGATTTGGACTTAGTATGGGAGTGACAGTTACCATGTTGTCATTGCTGGTATTGATTCCACTGGCATCAGTTTTAATTTATTCCATGAAGTTATCACCGGAAGAATTTTTTCAGCTGATTGGAAGAAAAGAAGTAAGAAGTGCATTTTCCACCAGTATCATGTGTTCCTTCATCGCAGCTGTGGTAAATTGTGTATTTGGAGTGATTTTGGCATGGATATTAGTTCGGTATGAATTTCCGGGAAAACGATTATTAGATGGCTTGATAGAACTTCCGTTTGCATTACCAACAGCGGTTGCCGGAATCACCTTATCTAAGATGTATGCAGATACCGGTTTTCCGGGAAAATATTTAGCAAAGCTTGGAATACAGGTGTCCTACACGAAGATAGGTCTTACCATAGCGTTGATATTTGTGGGAATCCCATTTGTAGTAAGAGCAATCCAGCCTATATTAGAAAAGCTGGATCCCTCCTATGAAGAAGCAGGAAATATGTTGGGAGCAAGCAAGGCAAGAATTTTTCGAAAAATAATTTTACCGGAGCTTCGCCCGGCATTGCTAACCGGATTTGGCTTAGCCTTTGCAAGAGGTGTAGGAGAATACGGAAGTGTCATTTACATATCAGGAAATAGTGCAAGAAAGCATACACAGGTAGTTTCCTATGTAATTATGCAAAAGCTCAATTATGTAGATTATGCTGCTGCAACAGCCATTGCACTGGTAATGTTGATTTTATCCTTTTTGATTTTATTTTTGGTAAATATGGTGCAGGTACATCAGGCAAAACGAACAGCATAAGGAGGAAGACATGGAGAAAAAAGAACAGAAAAAACGGAGTAAAACAGAAATTATACTGATTACCGTGGGCGTACTTTTTATTGTCTGTATGCTGGTATTGCCATTGATATCGGTAGTAACCAATTCATTAAAAGAGGGGATTCAATTTTACTTTCAGTCCTTAGCATCCGAATATGTAGTGTCTGCTCTGGGAGTAACATTGCTTGCAACTGTCATAGTCGTAGTAGTAAATACATTTTTTGGAATCATGGCAGCGTGGTTATTAACAAAATTTTCCTTCCGGGGAAAACATATTTTAGCAACTTTAATAGATATTCCATTTTCTATTTCACCAGTTATTGCAGGACTTGCATTTTTGATGACATTTGGAAGACTTGGGTGGGCAGGAAAATACATTGAAAAAATCAATGAAGCACTTGGAACAGATATTAAAATTGTATTTGCAATTCCCGGTGTAATACTTGCCACCATATTTGTTACATTTCCATTTGTATCAAGAGAAATCATTCCGGTATTGAATGCGCAGGGAAAAGAAGAGGAAGAAGCGGCAACCTTGATGGGAGCCAGCGGATTTCGGATTTTCCGAAAAATTACATTACCTCATATGAAATGGGCATTACTCTATGGAATTATCCTTTGTACAGCCCGAGCACTGGGAGAATTTGGAGCAGTAAATGCATTATCTAAGACCCGAGGCGAAACTTTTACTTTACCACTGGAAATCGATGCATTATACTTATCTGGGTCGGCTGATTCAATTACAGCTGCATTTGCAGTATCATCCTTACTGGTTATCATAGCAGTGTTGGTATTGGTATTACGAAATTTTGTAGAATATAAGTCAAAGAAAAAAGGAAAGGCATAGGAGGTGAAGGCATGTACGTTGAAATGAAAGATATTGAAAAACATTATGGAGATTTCAAAGCATCGGATCATGTAAACTTTGGAATCGAAAAAGGAAAGCTGGTAGCATTACTGGGACCAAGCGGAAGTGGAAAAACAACCATACTTCGTATGCTGGCAGGATTAGAGAATCCGGACTCAGGAGACATTCTCATTGACGGAAAAAGAATCAATGACATTCCGGCAGCAAAACGAGATATTGGGTTTGTATTTCAAAATTATGCATTGTTTCGATATATGACAGTATTTGATAACATTGCCTTCGGCCTTGAAGTACAAAAGGTGCCAAAAGCTCAGATTAAAGAGCGAGTAATGGAACTGATTCAGCTAACAGGACTTTCCGGAATGGAAAAGCGTTATCCAAGTCAGTTGTCAGGAGGACAGAGACAAAGAGTTGCTTTTGCAAGAGCCCTTGCTCCCAATCCACAGGTACTTCTTTTAGATGAACCGTTTGCAGCCATAGATGCGAAGGTAAGAACAGAACTTCGTAACTGGTTGAAAGATATGATACATAAAGTTGGAATTACCAGTATTTTCGTTACTCATGATCAGGATGAAGCAGTAGAAGTAGCAGATGAGATTATCATTACCAATCATGGAAGAATTGAACAGACCGGAACTCCAATGGAAATATATAAAACACCGGAAACCCCGTTCGTAGCACAGTTTATTGGAAAATCTACCGTAGTAAGTCACTATGAACAATTAAATGGATTTGATTCTGTGGCAGGAGCATCTCAGGCAGTAATTCGACCGGAGTTTGTGAGAGTTTCTAAGAGCGGAAGACTAGAACAGTATATGAGTGCGGCAGAAGAAGGTACCGTGGAAGAAGTGGTATTCCGGGGAAATCATTTAGAGCTTACCATTAACATTAAAGGAATTTCCATTAAGGCAGAGCGTTCCTTGGAAAAAGATCCGGTAAGTGTAGGAGAAAAAGTACAGGTATTGATTTATCGATTGTACATTTTTGATGAGAACAGAACTTATCTGATGGAAAACAGCGCAATGCAGGAGAACGATGTATTCTATATCTAGGAGGCAGTTATGAAGATTCAGAACAAGAAAATAATCCATACGGATGTTTTGATTATAGGTGGTGGAACCGCTGGATGTTATGCAGCACTTACCATTCGGGAACAGTCCAATCTGTCGGTTGTAATTGCAGAAAAGGCAAACATCAAACGAAGCGGTTGTCTGGCAGCAGGAGTAAATGCCATCAATGCTTATATCGTAAAGGGACGTAAACCGGAAGATTATGTGGATTATGCAAAAAAAGATGCAGATGACATTGTAAGAGAAGATTTGCTTCTTACCATGTCAGAAGGATTAAACCGTGTTACAGCAAAATTAGAACAATTAGGACTTGTGATTTTAAAGGATGAAAACGGAGAATACGTTGCAAGAGGAAATCGAAATATCAAGATTAATGGAGAAAACATTAAGCCGATTTTAGCAGATGCAGTAAAAGAATTAGAAGATGTAACCGTAATCAATCACTTAAATATCACAGATTACATAGTAAAAGACAATCAGATTTTGGGTGCATTTGGATTTAGTATAGAAGATGGAACTGCTTATGAGATAAGAGCAAAATCAGTGATTTGTGCTACCGGAGGAGCTTCTGGATTATATAAGCCAAATAATCCGGGATTTTCCAGACATAAGATGTGGTATCCACCATTTAATACAGGAGCCGGATATGCCATGGGAATTCGTGCAGGTGCAGAAATGACAACCTTTGAGATGCGTTTCATCGCACTACGATGCAAAGATACCATTGCACCAACCGGAACTATCGCACAGGGTGTAGGAGCAAAACAGGTAAATGCGTTAGGCGAAGTATACGAGAACAAATACGGACTTACCACTTCACAACGTGTATACGGAACAGTAAAAGAAAACTTAGAAGGACGCGGACCGTGTTACCTTCGTACAGAAGGAATTACACCAAAGCAGGATGAGGAGCTGTTAAAGGCATATTTAAATATGGCACCTAGCCAGACCTTAAAGTGGATAGAAGCAGGAAAAAATCCAAGTCAGCAAAATGTGGAAATCGAAGGAACAGAACCTTATGTAGTAGGCGGTCATACAGCCAGTGGTTACTGGGTAGATACCAATCGTCAAAGTACCATTCAGGGATTGTATGCAGCAGGAGATGTAGCAGGAGGATGTCCACAAAAATATGTAACCGGTGCTCTTGTGGAAGGTGAGATTGCAGCAGAAGCTATTGTACATAGCAATAACCAACTTACAAAGCAATACGAAGAACACAAGCTTACGGAACAGGAAGAAGAACAACTTCTTACAGAAAAAGTGCAGGAATATGATAAGATTTTAAATGAAAAACAGCCGATGTTTACAGTAGAACAGTTAGAAGAAGCAATGCAAAAGGTAATGGACACCTATGCAGGAGGAATCGGAAGTCACTATCAGTTCAATGAAAAACAGCTTTCTCTGGCAGAAGAGAAAATCAACCAGATTGAGCAGTTAGCAGAAGGTTTAAGTGCAGAAGATATGCACGAGCTGATGTTTGTATATGAATTAAAAGAACGACTTACCGTATGTAAGGTATTGATTGCACACTTAAGAGCCAGAAAAGAGACCAGATGGCATAGTTTTGCCGAGAATCTGGATTATCCGGAAAAAAGTGATGAATGGTTAAAATATGTAAACTCCCGTATGGAGGATGGAAAGATTCAGATCATATACCGAGATTTGGTAGAGAGAGGAGAACAGTATGAGCATAGTCATTAACCAAAAGAAATGTGTGGGATGCAGAAAATGTATGCAGGTATGTCCAGGAACCTTAATTAAGGCGAATGAGAATGGCAAGGCATACATCAAATACCCAAAAGACTGCTGGGGCTGTGTCTCCTGTGTAAAAGAATGTCAGTTTGATGCCATTGATTTTTATCTTGGTGCCGACATTGGAGGAATGGGAAGCAAGATGAATGTAACAAGTAAAGGGGATATGATTTACTGGAATATTACCAAGTCTTGTGGAGAAAAACAAACCATAGAAATTGATAGAACAAAGTCAAACCAATACTAGAAAAAAGGAGAAAAATATGAGCGAATTATCACATCTTGATGAATTAGAAGCAGAAGCCATCTACATCATCCGTGAGGTGGCGGCAGAATGCGAAAAGCCGGTAATGTTATATTCTATTGGAAAGGACAGTTCCGTTATGCTTCATCTGGCACTGAAAGCTTTCTATCCGGAGAAGCCACCTTTTCCGTTTTTACATGTAAACACTACCTGGAAGTTTAAAGAAATGATTGAGTTCCGTGACAAGGTAGCACAAAAATACGGAATCGAAATGTTAGAGTACATTAACCAGGATGGTGTAAAGCAGGGAATCAACCCATTTGATCATGGTTCTGCTTATACCGATATTATGAAAACACAGGCATTGAAACAGGCATTAAATAAATACGGATTTACCGCAGCATTTGGTGGTGGAAGACGTGACGAAGAAAAGTCCAGAGCAAAAGAAAGAATCTTTTCCTTCCGAAACGAAGCACAGGCATGGGATCCGAAAAATCAAAGACCGGAAATGTGGAAGTTATATAACACCAAGATTCATAAAGGGGAAAGTATTCGAGTATTCCCAATTTCCAACTGGACAGAAAAGGATATCTGGCAGTATATTAAACGAGAAAATATCGATATCGTACCATTGTATTTTGCAAAAGAACGTCCGGTAGTATACCGAGATGGAAACATCATTATGGTAGATGATGACAGAATGAGACTTCGTCCGGGAGAAAAAATCGAACATAAGAGTATTCGATTCCGTACCTTGGGTTGCTACCCACTAACCGGAGGTGTAGAGTCCACAGCAACTACTTTGGATGAGATTATAGAAGAAACCTTGAGTGCAGTATCCTCAGAGCGAACCAGCCGAGTAATTGATAATGAAGAGGCTGGAAGCATGGAAAGAAGAAAAAGGGAGGGATATTTCTAAGATGAGCGGATTATTAAAATTTATTACTTGCGGAAGCGTAGACGATGGAAAGTCCACCTTAATCGGACATATTTTGTATGATGCAAAATTGTTATATGCAGATCAGGAAAAAGCATTGGAATTAGACAGTAAGGTAGGAAGTCGTGGAGGAGCTATTGACTATTCTTTATTACTGGATGGACTTATGGCAGAAAGAGAACAGGGAATTACCATTGATGTGGCATATCGTTATTTTACCACAGACAATCGTAGCTTTATTGTAGCCGATACTCCGGGACATGAAGAGTACACCAGAAATATGGCAGTAGGAGCTTCCTTTGCAGACTTAGCGGTTATCTTGGTAGATGCAAAGCAAGGTGTATTGGTACAGACCAGAAGACATGCAAGAATCTGTTCCTTAATGGGAATTCGTTATTTTGTATTTGCAGTAAACAAAATGGATTTGGTAGGATATGATGAAAAACGATTCAAAGAAATCGAAGCACAGATTGCAGAACTTACCAAAGAATTAAAACTTGCAAGTGTAAAAATCATTCCGGTATCAGCAACCGAGGGGGATAACGTTACAGAAAAGTCTCCAAATATGCCATGGTATGAAGGAGAAGCATTGCTTCCATATTTGGAGCAGGTAGATGTTTCCGAAAAGTCCAAAGAAGAAGGATTTTATCTTCCGGTACAGCGTGTATGCCGACCAAATCATACCTTCCGTGGTTTTCAGGGACAGGTGGAATCGGGAAGCATTCAGGTGGGTGATGTAATTACAACTTTGCCAAGCCGTGAAGAAGCAAAAGTAAAGAGTATTTTAGTAGGGAACAAAGAAAGTCAGAGTGCTGTAAAAGGCAATCCGGTTACCATTCAGTTAGATAAAGAAGTGGATGTTTCCAGAGGATGTGTATTGGTAAATGGAAGTGACCTTCCGGTAAGCAATCACATTGTGGTAACTCTTTTGTGGATGGATGACGAAGAACTTGTTATCGGAAAAGATTATCTGGTAAAATTAGGAACGAGACAAATTCCGGGTGTATTAACTGCAATTAAACATAAAATTGATGTAAATTCCGGTGAATTTATCGAAACAGACCATTTAGTAAAAAATGAAATTGCATTATGCGAGATTTCCTTACAGGAAAACATCGTAGTGGATGTATTCTCTCGTCACAAGACATTAGGAGAATTGATTTTAATTGACAGAATCACCAATATGACCTCTGCCTGCGGTGTAGTAGAAGAAGTAAAGCAGGGACAGGAAGATGGAAACTATTCTTTCGTAGCCGGAGATATTAAGGCAAGAGGTGATGTTTTCGAAGAGTTCTATTACAATATGGAGAGCTTAAATATTGCCAAGGCAAAACCGGTAAAAGACATTTATACCGTAGGTGATACCATTCCGGTTAAGGGAGAAAGCTATCATTACCCGGATAACTTTGATATTTTAGTACTTCGTGATAAAGTAGTAGTAGAAATTAGAGAAGAGAAAGTAGCAGCAATTAAATTGATTTCCGAATACAATTATAGTGGTTATCCATTAGTAAACGGAAGAGGATTTGCAATCGGCGTAGAATCCAAAGAGCAGTATGAAGAATTCCTTGCAGATGTGAAGAAGACAGGAGAAAATCCGGATGCGGAACTTATGGATAAGTGGATGAAGTTTGAAACATATCGTAGCATTACATTCCATGATAATTTCTGGATTATTTAAGGAGGTAACAACAGATGGTAGAATCAGCAGGATTTAATACCTCATTATTACATAGCTGTCAAGAAGGCGATAAAAGTACAGGAGCAACACTGACACCGATTTTTCAGTCCAGTGCGTTCTATCAACCTTCTGCCAGCCAGCATGAAAAGTTATTTCACAATCAGGCACCGGGATATTCTTATACAAGATTAGGAAATCCAACCATTACAGCCTTTGAAGAAAGAATGACAAAGTTAGAAGGCGGTGTGGCTTCTATCGCATGTGCCTCCGGTATGGCAGCATTGACCAATGCACTGTTGAATATTTTACAGGCTGGAGATGAAATTGTCTCCAGTGCCAGCCTGTATGGCGGCAGTATTGATTTGTTTCGGGATTTAGAGGCATTTGGAATACACACCATTTATGTGCGAAATAACGATTGGAAACAGATTGAGGAAAGCATTACAGAAAAAACCAGAGTTATTTTTGCAGAAACCATTGGAAATCCAAGATTAGATGTAACAGATATTCGCTCCTTAAGCGAATTGGCACATAAGCATGGACTTCCACTGATTATGGATAATACCGTTGCTACTGCATATCTGGTAAAACCATTAGAGCTGGGAGCGGATATCGTAATCAATTCCACCTCTAAGTACATCAACGGTCACAGCGATGCCATTAGCGGAGTAATTACCGATGGTGGAAGTTTTAAATGGGATGTAGAAAAATATCCGGGAATGAAAGAATTTAAGAAGTTTGGTAAATTTGCCTATACAGCAAAGCTTCGTAACGGATTGTTCCGAAACACCGGAGCATGTATGGCACCACAGACAGCTTATTATAATCTTCTTGGTATAGAGACCTTAGGACTTCGTATGGAGCGAGAGTGTGAAAATGCTTATAAACTTGCGGAATATTTAGATAGTTTAGACGGTATTGAAGTAAATTATCCGGGACTTGCAAAAAGTCCATATCATACAATTGCAAAAGAAGAATTGGTAAGAGGATTCGGAGCGATTCTTACCATTCGTGTAGGAAGTAAGGAACGTGCATTTTCTATAATGGATCAATTAAAGATTCCAATGATTGTTTCAAATATAGGAGATACTAAGTCATTGGTTATCCATCCGGAATCAACATTGAATGTACACAGTACAGAGGAAGAAAAAGAAAGTGCCGGAGTATTTGATGATTTGATTCGAATTAGTGTCGGAATTGAAGATATCGAAGATTTAATTGAAGATTTTAAACAAGCAATCGAAAACAGCAACCAATAAGGTAGGCGATACGAAAGGAGAAATAAGATGGCAGTTGATTATGGAGCATTAAAAAAAGGCGGCTTCATGCGTCAGAAACAAAAAAATAATTTTTCTTTAAGGTTACAGGTGGTAGGAGGAACTCTTACCGCAGAAAACCTTAAAATCATTGCAGAGGTAGCAGAAAAATATGGTGATGGTCATGTTCATCTTACCTCTCGTCAGGGAGTGGAAATTCCATTTATCAAACTTGATGATATTGATGAAGTAAAGGAAGAACTGGCAAAGGGAGACTGTCATCCGGGTGTATGTGGTCCTCGTGTTCGTACCGTTACCGCCTGTCAGGGGTCTGAAATCTGTCCAAGCGGAAATATTGATTCTTATAAAATTGCATTGGAACTGGATAAACGGTATTTTGCAAGAGAATTGCCTCATAAGTTTAAGTTTGGTGTAACAGGATGTCAGAACAACTGCTTAAAGGCAGAAGAAAATGACGTAGGAATCAAAGGAGCACAAATCGTAAACTGGAAAAAAGAAGACTGCATTATGTGCGGTGTCTGTGAGAAGGCCTGTCGTGAAGGTGCCATTACCATTCAGAACGGCAATATCACCCTGGATGAGCAAAAATGTAATAACTGCGGAAGATGTGTAAAGTCATGTCCAACCGATGCATGGGAAGGAACTCCGGGATTTATGGTATCCTTCGGAGGAACTTTCGGAAATCATATCAGTGAAGGAAAGTCTTTACTTCCTGTTATTACAAGTGAAGAACAGTTGTATCGTGTAACAGATGCAGCAATTCAGTTCTTTGATGACTATGCAAATCCGGGAGAAAGATTTAAGTTTACCATTGACAGAGTAGGCGTTGACAAATTAGAAAAAGTATTGAAGGAGGCATATAATGGCTGATTATGTAATTGATGAAAGAGTAGATATTACCGATGTGGTTTGCCCAATGACCTTTGTAAAGGCAAAAGTGGCAATGGAAGAATTGGAAATTGGTCAGGTACTTGCAATTACCATGAATGATGGTGAGCCGGTACAGAACGTACCAAGAAGTTTTAAAGAAGAAGGTCAGCAGATTTTAAAACTGATTGATAATGAAAACGGAACTTATGATTTGATAGTGAAAAAGTTAGAAGACTAGAGGTGAAAAAATGGCAGCAAGAGTAAATCAAGAGCAGTTTGAGACAGAAGTGTTAAAAAGTGCAATCCCGGTATTAGCCGAGTTTTATTCAGATTCTTGTATTCCTTGCAAGCAATTATCCCCGATTTTAGGAGATATCGAAGATGACTATGAAGATAAGGTGAAAGTAGTAAAAATCAATGTAAACTTTGATAGTGATCTTGCAGCACAATATGAGGTAATGGCATCTCCCACAATCTTATTTTTCAAGGATGGTGCAGAAGTAAAACGGACACGCGGTCTGGTAAAAAAAGAAGAATTGGAAACAATTATTAAAACATTAATATAAAATCATGGAGGAAGAAAATGAAAGCAACAATCGCAGGAGTAAACAAAGAAATCGCAGAAGGAACAACAATTGCAAAATTAATCGTGGATGAAAAAGTAGAAAACGCAGAATATGTAACTGTTACCTTGAACGACGACTTCTTAGACAAGGAAGCATTTGAAACTACAGTCATCAAAGAAGGAGATAATATCGAATTCTTATACTTCATGGGAGGAGGAGCTTTTTAATGGCATTTACAAGTGAACAAATGGAGCGCTACTCCAGACACATTATTTTACAGGAAGTCGGCGTAAAGGGACAGAAGAAACTGTTAAACAGTAAAGTCCTGATTATCGGTGCCGGCGGATTAGGAGCACCGGCAGCAATGTATCTTGCAGCAGCAGGTGTAGGAACCATCGGAATTGCCGATGCAGATGAAGTGGATTTATCCAATCTTCAAAGACAGATTATCCATGCAACCAAAGATGTTGGTAAGGCAAAGGTAAAATCAGCAAAAGAAACCATCAATGAGATGAACCCGGATGTAACTGTAAATACATATCGTACCTTTGTTACGTCAGAAAATATTATGGACTTAATCAAAGACTATGACTTTATTATTGATGGAACAGATAATTTTCCGGCAAAATTCTTAATAAACGATGCTTGTGTTATGGCGAAAAAGCCATTTTCCCATGCCGGAATCATTCGTTTTCAGGGACAGTTAATGACTTATGTTCCGGGAGAAGGACCATGCTATCGTTGTGTATTTAAGAATCCACCACCAAAGGACGCAGTACCAACCTGTAAGCAGGCAGGTGTTATCGGAGCTATGGGTGGAGTTATCGGAAGCCTTCAGGCAATGGAAGCAATTAAATATATCGTAGGTGTAGGAGATCTTTTAACAGGAAAGCTTTTAACTTACGATGCATTGAAAATGGAATTCCGTACCGTAAAATTACCAAAGAAAGTAAAAGATTGTCCAATTTGTGGAGAACACCCAACAATTACACAGTTGATTGATTATGAGCAGATAGAGTGTGACGGAAAATAAAATCATTAAGGAGGAGCCAGATGTTATATTTAAAACAGCAGGATTATGAAAAAATACTGGAACATTGCAAAAAAGGATTACCAAATGAGTCTTGTGGGCTTATTGGTGGCAGAAAAGAAGAAGAAAATCAGTATGTAGAAAAAGTATATCTGCTGACAAATGTGGATGCAAGTCGCGAGCATTTTTCTATGGATCCAAAGGAACAGTTAGCAGCCGTAAAGGATATGCGCACCAATGGTTATGAACCTTTAGGAAATTTCCATTCGCATCCGGAATCTCCTTCTCGTCCATCTGAAGAAGATAAGAGACTTGCGTATGATTCAAAGGCAAATTATTTAATTCTTTCTTTAATGGAGGAAAACAATCCGGTTTTAAAGGCTTTTCGGATTGACGAGGAGAAAAATGTAACAATAGAGCCAATTGAAATAATTTGACGAACTTCCAAATAAATGATAAAATTTAAGAAATATTATGCTTAAATAGGGTAATTAAGTATTTGGGAGAAGAGAAACGTGAGAGAAGAACTATTCCAGCCGAGAGAACTGAAAAGACAGCGGATTAATGAGTGCCTCGCAGAGGCAGTCAAGTTGCCACTGTGCATTGTGCAGGCATCCGCAGGAATGGGGAAGAAGACTGCCGTACGAGATTTTTTAGAAGAAGCAGGAGTACGATATTTTTGGTATTCTTTAAAAGAAGACCAATGTGATGATGAATGGATATGGAAACGAATCACAGAAGTTCTCGCACAGGAAGTAAAGGAAGAAGTGCGAGAATTTCTGGAAACTTGTTTCCCAAAGACCCCACAGGAAAGACAGAATTTTATACATCAGCTAAATCGAAGCGTACAAAAAGAAACAATCATAGTAATTGAAAATGAATATCAGGACACCCACAGCGAAGAATTTGATTTTTTGCTGGAAGACATTGCTGAGGCAGAGTTAGAACATCTGCATATTGTTTTAATCTGTCAGCGATTGTCTGGTTTTCGTTGTGGTAAGCTGATTTTAGATAGAAAATGTACTGTAATTCGTAAGAATATATTGAGTTTTACAGAAGAAGAAATCGGCACCTATTTTAAAATCAATGGGATAGATTTACCCTTTAAGGAAAGAAAGGCAATCTATCAATATACAGAAGGCTGGACTTCTGTCATATGTCTGATTTTAATTGATTATATGCGAACCGGAGAATTAAACAGCTTTTTCAGTGCATGGAATTTTATGAAGGAATTGGTATTTGATGAGTTATCTGAGACAGAACGTGAGATTATTATGAAATTGTCTCCACTTGAGAATTTTACCATGCAGGAAGCAATTTATGTGACACAGATGCCGGAGTGCCGAATAGAATTACAGAATTGTGCATTAGAGACTAATTTTATGGAATACGATATGGTGACTCGAACATTTCGACTTCACCATTTATTGCGATTAATTGCAGAAAAAGAATATACAGATCGAGGAAATTCTGTAAATGAAGTTTGGAAACGTTCTGCTATGTGGGAAGAGCGTCAGGGAAAAATGACGGTCGCAATTCAAAATTATATTAAAATAGGTGAAGAACAGGAAGTTTTCCGTGTATTAGAAAGTGAAAATGCATTAGAACTTTATCGAACCATACCCAAGGTATTTGAAAACTTTTTCAGAGGTGTATCAGTAGAAGAAAAGTTGACGCATTTAAAGGCATATTTAATATATATTTATTACTGGGAAGTATATGGCGTAATGGAAAATGCCCGTAGAGATTTTCAAGAGACTGAGAAATACTTTTATGAAAAAGGAATGGATAAAAATCCTCAAAATAAGCGAATGTTAGGTGAAATGCTGATTATGCGCAGCATTATGAGTATTGATGATGTGGGCAAAATGGCAGAGACAATCCAACAGGCTTATGAAGTGTTAGATGGAAGACCATCTGAGATATTTAACGAGCGGTTTATTGCTATGTTTATGGTACCGGAGCTATATGGAATTTATTATAGCGAGGCAGGAAAACTTCTGAGTTCCATTGAAAAGATAAAAGAGTTCAGCAGATATTACCTGGCACTGGTGAATGCAAAGGATTCCGGTTGGGAATGGATGGCAGAAGGTGAGTACTGTTATTTAATGGGCGATGTGCAAAAAGCCGTGGAAATCAGTGAAATTGCTTTTCAGAAGGCTTGTTTCCGCAAGGAAGCAGCGGCGATTATTAGTACCGCATTCTTAAAAATGAAGTGTTACATATATCTTGGAAAATATACAGAATTGGTGGAATGCCTCAATGTATTAGAAGAGGCAGGAAGTGCCATCAATAAAAGAGAAACCATTACAGTGCTGTATGATTTGGTAAATGGATATATCCGACAGTGTATGGGAGAACCGGGAATTGCAGAATGGCTTAAGAATTATGAGCTTATTTCCTATAATAATTACTTTAAAATTACCTGTGCAGGAAGTGTTACCTACGGTAGAATTTTGATGGAAGAAGGAAAATATGCACAATTGACAGCTATTGCAGAAGATATGATGGAGTATCAGGAATGGAGCTCTAGCTGTTATTTACGGATAAAGGGCGGAGTTTATCTGACTATCGCCAAATACCATCTTTTCGGAGAAGAGGCAGCCAGAGAAGAATTAGAGAAAGTACTGAAAGTGGCACAAAAAGATGAACTGGTTGCATTGTTTATGGAGAATGCCGGAGAGCTTTTGCCAATTTTGAAGTTAGTAGAAGATGAAGAGATAGACCGAGAGTACCTTAAAATGGTGATTTTTCATTGCCAGCAGTATCAGACAGGTCAGAATCTTGTTTTGAATAAGGGAGAAGGTCAAAAAGAAGCAAGTTTGTTGACAGAGCGAGAATTAGAGATTCTTCAGCTTGTCAAAACCGGTTATAAAAACGGTGAAATTGGAAAAACTTTAAATATAGCTACTGTTACGGTAGAAAAAGCATTATCCAATATATATCGAAAGTTAAATGTAAAAGGAAGAACTGAGGCAGTAAAAAAAATAGAAAAAGTATTGTAAGCTCCATACCTAATTTTCTGTAAAAATATATGGAGTTCCATAATAGAAAAATATGGAATTATTGTGTATAATACAAGAGAACTTTGTGAAGAGGGGTTACCTGATATCGGTGAGGGGGATATCAGGCGACAAGAAAATTAGGGCGAGTATTTACGCATAGAGTTAGGAGCATTACGTTTCGTAGTGCTTCTTTTTGGTATGTGATAAAATAATTCATGTATGAAAGAAAAAACACACAAAGCATACTGTATATAGTATACTGTATACAAGAAATCCGAGAATGAAACAGCAGGATTTTAGAAACACTATAAAATACGATACCAAATAACAATTTCAATTAAAGAAAGGAGTCCATATGGAAAAAATTCAATTAGAAAAAGATTGTGGATGTGTAAATTTAAGAAAAGTTGCAATGATTGGCTGTGGTTTTGTAGGTTCTGCTTCCGCATTTAGTTTAATGCAGAGTGGAATGTTTTCTGAAATGGTGCTGATTGATGCAGATAAAGAAAAGGCAGAAGGAGAAGCATTGGATATCAGCCACGGTGTACCATTTGCAAGACCGATGAAGATTTATGCGGGAGACTATGATGATATTGTAGATGCAGCTATTATTGTAATTACCGCAGGAGCTAATCAAAAGCCGGGTGAGACCAGATTGGATTTGGTGCGCAAGAACATCGGTATTTTTAAATCTATTATTCCGGAGATTGCAAAACGTAATTGTCAGGGAATTTTACTGGTTGTATCGAACCCGGTAGATATTCTCACCTATACCGCATTAAAATTAAGCGGATTTGAAGAAAACAGAGTTATCGGTTCCGGTACTGTTTTGGATACTGCACGTTTGAAATATATGTTAGGAGAACATTTGCAGGTAGACAGCCGAAGCGTACATGCATTTATTATCGGAGAACATGGAGATAGTGAAATTGCGGCATGGAGTAGTGCAAATGTATCGGGAATTGCAGTGGATGATTTCTGTGAAATGCGTGGACACTATCAGCATGATGAAGCAACAGAACGAATTGCAGAAAATGTAAAAAACAGTGCCTATGAGATTATTTCTAAGAAACATGCAACTTATTATGGAATTGCTATGGCAGTACGAAGAATTTGTGAGGCAATTTTAAGGGATGAGAAGTCAATCATGCCAATTTCCAGTATGATGCACGGAGAATATGGAATCGAAGACATTGTATTATCTATGCCTGCGATTGTAGGAAAACATGGTATGGAGAATCGAGTACCGATTTCTTTAGATCAGGATGAAATTAAGAAATTAAAAAAATCAGCAGATATTTTGAAGGACATATTAAAAGAGCACGAACTTTAAAATAAGAGATTAGCCACAGGGACTTTGTATATAAGAAACTGTGGCTGATTTGTTGTTTACACAACATGGACTTTTTTAGAAAAAAATGATAAAATAATGAGAAGTGTTCAGCAGTTTGGCAAAGGAGAGAAAATGAAAAAGGGAATATTATTTGATTTGGACGGAACCTTGTGGGATTCTTCAGAAGAGGTAGCCTATTCGTGGAAAATGGCATTGGAACAGCGCAAAGATGTGGAAAAAGATATTACCATGGAAGATATTCAAGGTGTAATGGGAAAAACCATGGAGGATATTGCAAATATTCTTTTTGCTGAGTATGATGTGGAAAAGAGAATGGAGCTATTAAAATATTGCTGTGAGGTAGAAAATGAATATATTCGCACGCATGGAGGAAAGCTTTTAAAAGGATTAGAGGAAACCTTACAAAAGTTAAAACAGGCAGGATATCATCTCTATATTGTAAGTAATTGTCAGGTGGGATATATTGAAGCATTTTTAGAATATCATAAGCTGGGTAGTTATTTTGATGACTTTGAGAGCTATGGTGGAACCGGAAAGCCGAAGGGAGATAATATCCGTTTGGTGGTAGAACGTAATCATTTGGACAAAGCGGTTTACCTTGGTGACACGCAGGGAGATTATGAGGCAACCATGCAGGCAGGACTTCCATTTATCCATGCAAGAACCGGATATGGAACGATTAATGTAGAAGTGCCATTTATTCGGGAACTTTCCGAATTGCCGGATAAGGTAAAAGAATTTTTGGATAGATAGGATAATGATAAACAGAGTAGTTAGAACAAGATAATTAGAGCAAGATAATTAGAATAAAAAGTAATTGGAAATAAGGCAATTAAAACGAAGATAATCAGAATAAGGATAAGCAGGAGGATAAAATGGAAAAGATTGCAAGTTTTACAATAGACCATATTAAGTTAGAACCGGGGATGTATGTGTCAAGAAAGGATCATGTGGGAGCAGAAGTGATTACCACCTTTGACCTTCGCATGACAAGCCCTAACGATGAACCAGTGATGAATACAGCAGAAGTGCATACATTAGAGCATTTGGGAGCTACATTCTTACGAAATGATAAAGAGTATAAGGAAAAAGTTATTTACTTTGGACCTATGGGATGCCGTACCGGATTTTATTTGTTATTGGCAGGAGACTATGAATCGAAAGATATCGTAGAGTTAGTGACCAGAATGTATGAATTTATGAGAGATTTCAAAGGTGAGGTGCCGGGAGCAAGTGCAAAAGATTGCGGCAACTATTTGGATATGAACCTTGGCATGGCAAATTATCTTGCAAAACGTTATCTGGAAAATACATTGTATGGAATTGATGAAAAGCATCTGGTATATCCACAATAATGATAAGGAACAAAAGATATTTTAGAGAAAAGCAGGAGAAAAGAAAATGAAAAAAATCGGAATTATCGGAGCCATGGAACTGGAAGTAGAAGAACTGAAGAGTAAGATGGAGATTACTCGTAAGGAAGAAAGAGCTTCTATGGAGTTCCTAGAGGGAATGTTAAATGGAACAGATGTGGTAATTGTACGAAGCGGAATTGGTAAGGTAAATGCAGCACTTTGTACTCAGATTCTGTGTGATGTTTTTGAGGTAACACATATTATTAATACAGGAGTTGCAGGTTCTTTAAAAAATGAAATCAATATTGGTGATATTGTAGTATCTACGGATGCCTTACACCATGATGTAGATGTAAGAGTATTTGGATATCCATTAGGAGAAGTACCACAGATGGGATGTCTTGCATTTCCGGCAGATGAAAAGCTGAGTGCTTTGGCAGTGGAATGTTGTAAGGAAGTAAACCCGGATATTTCTGTATACAACGGAAGAATCGTAAGTGGAGATCAGTTTATCAGTGATAAAAAGGTAAAAGAGCATATTATCACAAACTTCGGAGGATTTTGTGTAGAGATGGAAGGAGCCTCCATTGCCCATGCAGCATATTTAAATCATGTGCCATTTGTAATTATTCGTGCAATTTCAGATAAGGCAGATGACAGTGCAGAAATGGATTATCCAACTTTTGAGAAAGCAGCAGCAGCTCATTCTGCAGCATTAGTAGAGCATATGCTCCCGTTGATTTAGTGATTTTGAAATGAATGAAAAGAATAGGGGATGTAAAAATGGCAGGAAGTCATATTGCAATTCCTACGATTCTGAAAGTAGGAAAAGGAACATTAGGAAACTTAGGAATGTATCTTCAGGCGAACCAAATGAAACATGCAGTCATTTATTTTGGAAACGGTCTGATTGAGATGTTTGGAAACATGGTAATGCAGTCCTTGAAAGAACAAGGAGTTACCGTAGTAGAGTATGGGGAGTTAGATTCCATACGAATAGAGGATATTATTGAACTGGCATTTTCCATTGATGTAAAAACACAGGTCATTGTTGGAATTGGTGGAGGAAAAGTAATTGATGCCGCAAAATACGCAGCTTATTTGCGAAAACTTCCGTTTGTCAGCGTGCCTACTTCTGCATCCAGTGATGGATTTTCCAGTGCCAGTGCATCTTTATTGGTAGATGGAAAGAGAAGTTCCGTACCGGCAAGAATGGCATATGGAATTATCGCAGATACAGATATTATTAAAAGTGCACCGGAAAAGTTCTTGTATTCTGGAATTGGAGATTTAGTATCGAAAATTACAGCATTATATGACTGGGTATATGAGGATGAAAACGGATATGCAGTAGTAAATGATTTTGCGGTAATGATTGCAAAAAAGGCGGTAAACAGTTTTGTTAGAACTCCTTTTGAAAGTATAAAGGATGACTTATTTTTACGGGAATTACTGGATTCGCTGGCAATGAGTGGAATTGCAAATGAAATTGCAGGAAGTAGCGCACCAACCAGTGGAAGTGAACATCTGATATCCCATGCATTAGATAAAATGTTAGAAACACCGCAACTTCATGGAATACAGGTAGGAATTGCCACTTATTTGATGAGTGTGGTGCAAGACCATCGTTATAAACGTGTAAATACCATCTTTACCGATACAGGATTTTGGGATTATGTAGAGACATTGGAGTTAAAACGAGAAGATTATGAGAAAGCCATTGATTTGGCACCAACCATAAAACCATATCGTCATACCTATTTGCATGAAGAAAAGTATCGTATTCTGGCAAAACAGGTATTGCGGGAAGATGACATATTAAAGAGAATTTTAAAGTAGTCCTTTTAAGGCAAAATAGTAGAAAATCAAAGAAAATAGTCCTTCATAAGTTCATGTTTTGTATATAACTTATGAGGGACTATTTTTATGCAATAGGAAGTGGACTCTTTGTTCTATATGGTATAATTATTTAAAAGTCAATTTCTTCGTCATAGTAGCAGGCTTTTAATAATTTTTCCATTTCTTCCGGAGTAGGAATTCTTGGATTAGAGCCGGTACATGCGTCAGAGATAGCCAGTTTTGCCACTTCCGGTAATTTTTCCATAAATTCTTTTTCGTCAATAATACCGCCTTCATAATCTTTGATACAAGAAGGAATTTCCAAAGATACATTCATGGATTTTAACTCTGCAATCAAAGCGTCTACTAATTCAGCATCAGAAGAACCTTTCAAGTCGATAAATCGTGCAATTTCAGCGTAACGTTTCTGTGCTTCTGGATTTTTTGCGTTATATTTGATAACTTTTGGCAGATACATCGCATTTGCACATCCATGTACAATGTGACCACCACTATAAGCAGCTCCGGTTTTGTGTGCCATGGAGTGAACAATACCAAGCAAAGCATTAGAAAATGCCATTCCTGCAAGACATTGTGCGTTGTGCATACGGTCACGGGCATCCATATCTCCGTCAAAAGATGCCTTTAAGTCATTGTGAATCATTTTAATAGCATGAAGTGCTAATGGGTCTGTATAATCACAATGAAGCGTAGAAACATATGCTTCGATGGCATGTGTCATAGCGTCCATTCCGGTATGAGCAGTCAGTTTCTTTGGCATTTTTTCAGCAAGCTCCGGATCAACAATAGCAACATCCGGTGTGATGTTAAAATCAGCCAAAGGATACTTAATACCTTTTTTATAATCGGTGATAACAGAAAAAGCAGTTACTTCGGTAGCAGTTCCGGAAGTAGAAGGAATTGCACAGAATTTAGCTTTTGTTCTTAAAGTCGGAAAACTAAAAGGAGTAATTAAATCTTCGAATGTGGTATCTGGGTATTCATAAAATGCCCACATAGCCTTTGCAGCATCAATTGGAGAACCGCCACCCATAGCGACAATCCAGTCCGGTTGAAATTCCTGCATTTTTGCAGCACCTTTCATAACCGTATCTACACTTGGGTCAGGTTCTACGTTTTCAAAAAGAGTGACTTCCATTCCGGCTTCCTCTAAATAAGAAACAGCTCGGTCAAGAAAGCCAAAACGACGCATGGAACCGCCTCCAACCACTAAAATGGCTTTTTTGCCGGTTAAATTCTTCAGTTCTTCCAAACAACCTTTTCCGTGGTACAAATCTCGTGGTAATGTAAATCTTGCCATAAAAAACCCTCCTATTAAAGAAAAATCGTTAAGTTATAATAAAATCCTATCATCAAAACAAATAAAAGTCAAATAAAAACAAAACATGTTTTGTATAAAATGCACAAAAAATAAGAAAAAAATAAGAAACAATATATTTCATAATATTTTCTTAATTTATAAAAAATTCATTGTTTCCGGAAAAGGGCTGTGCTATAATTCTGTTGATAAAATAGTTTAAAGGGTGATTTTATGAGAGAAAAGTTAAAAGACTTCCTATATCGGTACCGACATGGATGGATTTTATCTTATTTGATAATATATCTGATATGGTTTGCATATTTGGAAAATACAGTAACCAGACGTTTTCATGTAATACATATGGCAGTAGATGATTACATTCCTTTTATAGAAGTATTCATTATTCCGTATTTATTATGGTTTGGTTATGTAGCAGCAGCAATTATTTATTTCTTCTTTAAGAATGTTTCGGATTATTATAAGTTATGTTGCTTTTTATTTGTGGGAATGACAATATTCCTAGTGGCATCTACTATATATCCCAATGGACATTATTTAAGACCAAGAGTATTTGAAAGAGATAATATTTTTGTGAGTATGGTACAATGGCTGTATGCAACAGATACACCGACGAATTTGTTCCCAAGTATTCATGTATATAATTCCCTTGGGGTACATATTGCAATCAGTCACAGCGAGCAATTAAAAAATAAAAAGTGGATTCAATGGGGCTCCTTCATTTTAATGTGTTCCATTATTGCATCTACCATGTTTTTGAAACAACATTCTGTATTCGATGTACTTACCGCATGTGCAACTGCAATTGTGATGTATACTTTTGTATATGGAGGCAATTGGCAGGAAAGCAAGAAGCGTGTATATCAGAGACAATATCGAGAAATTTAGAAAACAGCAGCACCTGTTCTAAGGAGAATGGGCGTTGCTGTTTTTGTATCATAGGAAAAAACGTGTTATGTTAAAGTAAAAAAGTACAGAATGAAAAATATAAATTTTGAAATGGATGTAATCCTTTTAGTAGATTGCATATAATAATATAATCACTTGACGTACAGAAAACTGTACACTATAATAAAAGTACAGAAAACCGTACATTAAAAATGGAGGTGCTTTTTATGTTAGCAGTTAATTATACAAATCTTCGGGACAATATGAAAACCTATATGGATAAGGTTACAGATGACTATGAAACTATGATTGTAACACGAAAAAATAATAAGAATGTAGTTATGTTATCAGAGGAAACATATAATAATCTTATGGAAAATGCGTATATCATGGGAAATAAGGCTAATTATGATTGGTTGATGGAATCTAAGGAGCAGTTGGAAAAAGGGAAAGTTTATGTACAGAATCTTGACGAGGTAAGTGCTGATGAATAAAGTTTTTACGGATAATGGTTGGAAAGACTATGTTTATTGGCAAACGGAAGATAGGAAGACTTTAAAGAAAATAAATAGCCTTGTTGAGGATATATGTAGAAATGGAAATGAAGGTATTGGAAAACCAGAACCATTAACAGGTAATTTAACGGGATTTTGGAGTAGGCGTATAAATGATAAAGACAGGTTGATATATAAGATAGATGAGGAAAACGTGTATATATTAGCTTGCAGATATCATTATAGTGACACATAAAAAGAGAGGATGTTTATGGGAAAAGAACAAAAAAAGCCTAGAAGTATGGAGATTAAATTCAATATATCGAAAGATACAAAAATTAATATAGGTAATTATATTTTGAGTGTGTCTGGGGTGAATGCAAGTGGTAATAATTCAACAGATATAACAACATTTAAATTTATATATGCATCTGCCGATAAATCCGGAGACAATTTTTTTACATGGGCAATAAAGCAATGTGATAACCAGGCAAATAAATTAAAAAAAGAAATATAAATTTGTTTTGCAAAATAACATCGGGGTAACAGGATTCGAACCTGCGACCTCACGGCCCCCAGCCGTGCGCTCTAACCAAGCTGAGCCATACCCCGCAACTTTCACATTGTATCACAAATTGTACAATGGGGCAATGAAAAAAAGTGCTAAATCGTTTGACTAAATGGAAAATGCCGATATAATAGAAGGGAAAGAAAGATTAGAATAAGGGAAGGTAGTATATGAAAGTGAGTGAAAAATTTACAAAGAAGCAGATAATACTTGGGAGTGTTGGAATAGCACTTTTCGTATTATTGGTGATTTACATTAGTATAGCAATATTTTTTCAAGGACATTTCGCATTTCACACCACAGTTAATGGAGTGTCAGCCTCAGGTAAGAATCCAAAACAGGTAGAAGAGCAGATTAAAAAGACCATTGATGGATATACACTTACTGTGGAAGAACGTGAAAATCAGTCAGAGGTTCTAGATGGCAGTAAAATAGGATTGAAAACAGAATTTGATGGTAGCTTGGAAAAGGAATTGAAGAAACAAAACGGATTTGCGTGGCCATTATATCTGTTTAAATCATCCAAAATAGAAGTTAAGACGATGGTAAAATATGATGAGGATAGCTTAGAAAAAGAGCTTCAAAATCTTAACTGTATGGATGAATCCAAGATGGTAAAACCGGAAAATGCTACTGTATCAGAATATTCCAAGTCCAAGGGATATGAGATTGTACCGGAAAAAGAAGGAACCGAAATTGATACGGAAAAGTTTTCTGAGGTGATAGGAAAATCCGTAACAAACTTACAAAAAAGTGTTTCTTTAGAGGACGAAAAGTGTTATACCAAGCCAACATATACCAAAGATTCTGAAGAGTTAAAGACTTTGGTAGACACTATGAATAAGTACGCAGGTACTGAAGTTACATATGAGTTTGGGGATAAGAGTGAAAAATTAGATGGGGAAACAATTAGTCAGTGGCTTACGGTAAATGAAAATATGGAGGCAGATATTTCACAGGATAAAGTAAGTGAATATGTGGCAACCTTAGCAGATACATACAATACAGCAGGAAAGGCAAAAAGTTTAAAAACATCCTATGGCACTACAGTTACGGTAAGTGGCGGAGATTATGGATGGAAGATAGATAAAGCTGCGGAAACAGAAGCATTGATGGAAAATATAAAAGCAGGAGATAAAGTTTCCAAAGAGCCGGCATATGCCAAGACAGCAAGTAGCCACGGTGATAATGACTATGGCAATACATACGTTGAAGTTAATTTGACCGCACAGCATTTATATTATTATAAAAACGGTTCATTGGTGTTAGAGTCAGATTTTGTATCGGGAAATGAATCGAAGGGATGGAGTACACCAACCGGAGTTTATGGTTTGTATTATAAACAAAAAGATAAGGCTTTGCGTGGAGAGGGTTATGCAACACCGGTATCTTTCTGGATGCCATTTAACGGTGGAGTAGGATTCCATGACGCAACTTGGAGAAAAGATTTCGGCGGTAATTATTATCATAAGAGCGGCTCTCGTGGATGTGTAAATTTACCGTATAGTGCAGCACAAAAATTATATGAAAATATTGAAGCAGGATGCCCGATTTTTGTATACACCTTAGGCGGAACAGAAAGCACAAAGGCTAAGTCACAAGATGCGGCATCAGCAGTTGTCAGTGCAATTAATAGCATTGGTACGGTGTCACAGGGAAGCAGATCTGCAATTAGTAATGCAAGGGCACAGTATGATGCATTAGATGAAAGTGCAAAGGGTTATGTAACGAATTATGATGTCTTGACAGCAGCAGAAGCACAATTAGCACAACTTGACGCTGATGCTGCTGCGACAGCGGCAGATCAACAGGCACAGAGTCAGGCACAGCCGGTAATAGATGCAATTAACAATAATCTTGTAAATCAGGCAATTACACTGGATAAAAAACCGATTGTACAGGAAATCAGACGTCAGTATGACGCACTGTCAGATGCCGCAAAGGCTAAAGTAACAAATTATTCAGTACTTACAGAAGCAGAACGATTGATAGCAACAATGGAAAGTGGTTCATAAAGTGTTCAAGGAGAAGGGACAGGATATGGAGTATCAAAAGGAAAATGATAAGAAAATAACAATTTCCGATGTGGCAGATGCGTTGGGGGTGTCAAAGACTACAGTTTCCAGAGCAATTTCAGGAAAAGGAAGAATTGGAACAGAAACAAGAGAAAGAGTGCTTGCTTATATTAAAGAGCATAACTATAAGCCAAATGCTTTAGCAAAAGGCCTGGCGCAGTTAAAAACATATAATATAGGTGTCATGTTGCCGGAAGATTATACCTTGGTAGATTTACCCTTTTTTCAGACATGCCTTATGGGAATTGGTGAAGTTGCAGTTAGTATGGACTATGATATTCTGTTGACTATGGGAAGAGAAAATGAAAATACCCAGTTGATGCGAATGGTAGAAAACCATAAAGTGGATGGTATTATTCTAATGCGGACATTTACAAAAGATGAAAGTATAGAATATTTACAGAAGGTAGGTATTCCGTTTGTAACCGTGGGAAGCACCAATTATACAGATGTGGTACAGGTTGATAATGACCATAAAAATGCATGTAGAGAGTTGATTTCCATTTTACTGATGAAAAAAATGCGGCGAATTGGAATTGTAGGGGGAATTGAGTCGCATGTGGTAACACAAAGCCGTTTGAATGGTTACCTGGAAGCGTATGAAAATGCAGGTCTGGCAATCGAAAAAGATATTATTTTTGTAAATGCAGATAGAGAGGCAATGATAGAGCGAGCAGTTGAGAAAATGTTAGAGGCAAAAGTGGACTGCATTGCATGTCTGGACGATGCTGTTTGTATGCAGGTACTAAATAAATTGCGCAAGGAAAATGTGCGGGTACCGGAAGAAGTAAAGGTAGCGTCCTTCTATGATAGTTCTATTTTAGACAGCCATATGCCATCAATCACGTCATTGTCCTTTAATGTACGGGAATTGGGAATGACAGTGTGTCATACCCTACTGGATATGATAGAGGGAAAACAAGTAGAACAAAGAACTCTGTTAGGATATGAGGTAATCTTAAAAGAATCAACCAAATAGAAGAGCAATGGAAAAGATCACTGTTTTAGCAGTGGAAAATTGCCAGCATGTACTGCTGGATGGATACAGAAGCAAAAGAAAATCCAACCCTTCTGGAAAAAGAGCACAGTGCAGTGATTACGTTCTATTATGCAATGCCTACTACCCCTGCAAGCAAGTGCAGTATCTCCTATGAGGTATTTGGAGACGGAACCATTGCTACTACATTATCATATCAGCCGATAAAAGAGTTGGCAGATATGCCGGAATTTGGTGTAATGTTTAAATTTAATGCAGATTATGAAAATGTAGAGTGGTATGGAAATGGACCATCTGAAACTTATTGCGACAGACAGCATGGAGCAAAGCTTGGAATCTATAAAAACAAAGTAGTAGATAATGTAGCGAAGTATTTGGTGCCACAGGAGTGTGGAAATAAAACCAAGGTGCGCTGGGCAAAGATAACCGATAATACAGGAAAAGGAATCATGTTTACAGGAGATGAATTAAGCTTTTCTGCTTTACCGTATACACCGCATGAAATGGAAAATGCAATGCATCCATATGAGTTGCCGCAGATACATTATACTGTAGTAAGAGTGGCAAAACAGCAGATGGGAATCGGTGGAGATAACAGTTGGGGAGCAAGAACTCACGAAGAGTATTTGCTGGACGTAACAAAACCAATGGAATTGAAGTTTTGTTTTAAGGGAATTGTATAAAGAAACAGGAAAAAGAAAGGGAACTGTCAGAGAAAGGCAGTTCCCTTTCCTTTATGAAAATTCTTTTCAATTCCATTTTTTCATGATAGAATGTCACAATAACAAAAAAGTATTGACAGGACAGAATAGGAGGCGGAAATGAAAGCAATTGTATTTGATATGGACGGTGTAATCATTGATTCTGAATGGCTGGTGGCAGACTGCTGGCGTATTATCGGAGAAAAATACAAAATTTCCAATGTAGAAGAAAATTGTAAAAAATGTCTTGGACTAAATAAGGATGCAACGAGAGAAGTATTTCTTTCCTGTTACGGAGCGGATTTTCCATATGATGAATATAAACAGGAGTCTTCTGATTTATTTCATCAAAGAGAAAAAGAGGAACTGAAGCTAAAATTAGGAGCCAAAGAATTTTTACAGTGGTTAAAAGAGCAAAAATATCGAATCGGACTTGCAACATCCACCAGAGAAGCAGTAGCAAAAGTGCAATTAAAGGATTTAGGAGTGTTACACTACTTTGATAAAGTAGTCTGTGGTGATATGCTAAAAAAGAGTAAACCGGAACCGGATATTTATTTGATGGCATGTAAACAATTAGAAGTTTTACCGGAAGAAAGCTATGCAGTAGAAGATTCTTATAATGGAATTCGTGCAGCCTATAACGCAGGAATGAAGGCAATTATGGTACCGGACAGGGTAGGACCTAATGAAGAAATGGAAGAAAAAAGTGTTGTTATTCTTGAAAATCTTATGGAAGTGAAAAAATGGTTAGAAAAAAATGTATGATTTTTTACTTTCATATGTTAATATGGTAGGGTATGAAATACATGATAGGAGGAACGAATATGGCAACATGGGAAGAAAATGTGCGTAAGGTAGTTCCCTATACACCGGGAGAACAGCCAAAGGCAAAAAATATAATAAAGTTAAATACAAATGAAAATCCTTATCCACCGGCTCCGGGCGTAGAACGGGCATTGCGTGAAATGGAGGTACAGGAGTTTCGCAAATATCCGGATGCAGAGACAAAGCCATTGGTAGATGTGTTAGCAGAATACTTTCAGGTGAAACCGGAACAAGTATTTGTAGGCGTAGGGTCTGATGATGTATTGGCAATGAGCTTTTTGACTTTTTTTAATTCAAAAAAGCCGATTTTGTTTCCTGATATTACATACTCATTCTATGATGTGTGGGCAGATTTATTTCAGATTCCATATGAGTGCCAGCCATTAGATGATAATTTCCATATAAAAATAGACGATTATAAAAAGGAATGTGGCGGAATTGTTATTCCGAATCCCAATGCACCTACCGGAGTAGCTATGAATTTGGCTCAAGTGGAAGAGATTTTGCAGAGTCATCCGGAGGTAATAGTGATTATTGATGAAGCATATATTGATTTTGGAGCAGAGTCAGCGTTGACATTATTACCGAAATACGAAAATCTTTTGGTAGTTCAGACTTTTTCCAAGTCCAGAAGTATGGCTGGAATGAGAATCGGTTATGCCATTGGCGCACCGAAACTTATTAAGTACCTTAATGATGTAAAATATTCTTTTAATTCCTATACCATGAATATGACAGCATTAACCCTTGGGGTAGAAGCGGTAAAGGATGAAACATATTTTAGAGAGACATTGCAAAAGGTAATTAATACCAGAGAGCGTATTCAAAAAGAGTTAAAGGCACTGGGATTTGTTTTTCAGGATTCTAAGAGCAACTTTATTTTTGCAAGTCATCCAAAATATCCGGCAAAAGAATTATTTGAGGCATTGAAGGAATCAGGGATTTATGTAAGATACTTCAATAAGCCGAGAATTGACAATTATTTGCGTATTTCCATCGGAACAGATGAAGAAATGGATGCATTAGTTACATTTTTGAAAAATTATATGAAATAAAAGTAAGAAAAGAATTGGAGAAAATCTATGTTAAAAATGATTTTAAAAGGAGTGGTAATTGGTGTTGCCAATATCATTCCGGGAGTAAGCGGTGGAACCATGGCTGTTTCCATGGGAATATATGATAAGATTATTCATGCTGCAACTCACTTGTTATCAGAGTTTAAAAAGAGTATGAAGGTATTAATTCCTATCTTGATTGGTGCAGCACTGGGATTGGTAGTAGTAGCAAGAGTCATTCAGATTATGTTTGATAAAGCACCGTTACAGACAAATTTGCTGTTTGTAGGATTAATTGTAGGGGGATTACCGGCTATGACTAAGAAAGTAAAAGGTCAGAGTATACGGTTGCCTCATATCATAGCATGTGTTTTATTTTTTGCCTTTGTAGTAGGTTTGGCAGCAATGGGCGAAACAGAAGGTGCAGCAGCAGATATGACATTTAATGCAATTAATGTAGTGAAACTCTTTGGTGTGGGAATTGTTGCTTCAGCAACCATGGTAATTCCGGGTGTCAGTGGTTCGATGATTTTAATGATTATGGGCTATTACAACCCGATATTAAAAGAAGTAAACCGTTTTATTGATAACTTAGTAAGTTTTAATGTGCCGGGATTAATAGATGGATGTGCCGTTTTGGTACCATTTGGTATCGGTGTAGTAGTTGGAATTTTTGCAATTGCTAAGTTAATTGAAATTATTTTTACAAAGTTTCCGTATGTAGCGTATTGGGCAATTATCGGATTAATCATAGCATCTCCATTTGCAATTCTTATGATGAATAGTCTTGGAACAATTAGTGTAGTAACGGTACTTACCGGAATTGTGGCATTAGCAGTAGGAATTGTGGTTGCCATGAAACTGGGAGAAGAATAGAAAAATGAGTACCTTAGAGAAAATATTCCTGCTATATGTCATGGTGATTAATGTGATTGGTTTTGTACTTATGGGAATTGATAAGAAAAGAGCCAGAAAACATCAATGGAGAATACCGGAAAAAACATTATTTTTGGTAGCGGTTTTGTTGGGAAGTATTGGTACATGGGCAGGAATGTATGTGTTTCATCATAAGACAAAACACTGGTATTTTGTGCTGGGAATGCCGGCAATATTGATACTGCAAGTAGTAGTTGGAATACTTAAAAATGTTTATTGACATTCAAAAAACAAAAGAATATCATAAACGTAACAAGAATGAATGACTGACAAATAAGTCGGTTGAGAATAAAAAGAGGAAGGATAGGAAGATATGTACGCATTTGATGAAGTAAAAAATGTAGATCCACAGATAGCACAGGCAATTACAGATGAAATGGAAAGACAGAATAGTCACATTGAGTTGATTGCGTCAGAAAACTGGGTAAGTAAGGCTGTTATGGCAGCAATGGGAAGCCCTTTGACAAATAAGTATGCAGAAGGATATCCGGGAAAAAGATACTATGGCGGATGTGAATGTGTAGACGTAGTAGAGAACCTGGCAATTGAACGTGCGAAGGAATTATTTGGTTGTGAATATGTCAATGTACAGCCACATTCCGGAGCACAGGCAAATATGGCTGTACAGTTTGCTATGTTAAAGCCGGGAGATACCATGATGGGAATGAACTTAGACCATGGCGGACATTTAACACACGGAAGTCCGGTAAACTTTTCCGGAACTTATTTTCATGTTGTACCTTATGGTGTAAATGATGAAGGCTTTATCGATTATGACAAAGTAAGAGAAATTGCATTAGAGTGTAAGCCAAAACTTATTATTGCAGGTGCAAGTGCTTATGCAAGAACCATTGATTTCAAGAGATTCCGTGAAATCGCAGACGAAGTAGGAGCATACTTAATGGTAGATATGGCTCATATTGCAGGATTGGTAGCAGCAGGACTTCATCCAAGCCCAATTCCATATGCACATGTTACTACTACAACTACTCATAAGACATTGCGTGGACCAAGAGGTGGAATGATTCTTTCCAGTCAGGAAATCGCAGATAAGTTTAATTTCAATAAAGCAATTTTCCCGGGAATTCAGGGTGGTCCTTTGATGCATGTTATTGCAGGAAAGGCAGTTTGCTTTAAAGAAGCATTGGATGATAGTTTTAAAGTATATCAGAAAAATATCATTGATAATGCACAGGCATTATGCAAAGGACTTATGAATCGTGGCATTAAGATTGTTTCTGGTGGAACAGACAATCATTTAATGTTAGTAGATTTGACACCATTTGATTTAACAGGAAAAGCAGTAGAAAAATTATTAGATTCCGTAAACATTACTTCTAATAAGAATACAATTCCAAATGATCCAAAGTCTCCGTTTGTAACCAGTGGTATTCGTCTTGGAACACCGGCAGTTACCTCCAGAGGATTTAATACAGAGGATATGGATAAGGTTGCAGAATGCATCGCAAGAATGATTAAAGAAGGCGAAGCAGCAGCGGATGAAGTAAAAGCAATGGTAAAGGAATTAACAGAAAAATATCCATTAGTTTAAGATTAAGGAAAAATTAAGAAACTTCCATGAAGTTTATAAACTTTCCATGGTAGAATGGCTATAAGGCAATTGAGCGTTGTAGCCATTTTTTTCTATGCGGAGATGAAATTAGTCGTGAGCGACACCGCTCGGGTGCGAAAGAGTCTGACAAGGGAACTCTTTTTATTAAAATATCAGGAGGAGAACGATGAACAAAAAGAAAGTAGGAATTATCATTGCAGCAGTTGTAGTGGTTGCAGCTGCGGCAGGGGGTGGACTATGGTATTTCTTAAAAGGAAACAATGCGGGAGGAAGTAGTGCAGATAAAGTATATGTGGAATCTGTAGCAACATTAGTATCTGCAAATACAGGGGCACAGAATCGATATTCTGGAGTAGTAGAGCCTCAGGAAACATGGGAAGTAAATAAAAACAGTGAGAAGACGGTAAAAGAAGTTTATGTAAAAGAAGGGGATGCAGTAGACGTAGGAACACCTTTGTTTGTATATGATACTGAAACATTAGAGTCAGAAATAGAGCAGACAAAGTTAGAAGTAGAGGGACTTCAAAACGACATTACCAACTACCAGGCACAGATTAAACAGCTGAATGATGAAAAAAACACAGCACCGGAGGATGAAAAATTTAATTACACAACTCAGGTTCAGGGATTACAAAATAACATCAAACAGTCACAATACAATATCGAAAGTAAAAAAATTGAAATACAAAAGAAACAGGATGCAATCAATAATGCTACTGTGACCAGCCAGATTGCAGGAGTAGTAAAGTCAATCAATGAAAAAGAAGTAGATTCAAATGGAAATACAGCAGCGTATATGACAATTCTGGCAACGGGAGATTACAGAATCAAAGGAACCATAAGTGAACAGAACATTGGAGCCTTAAGTGAAGGACAGAGTGTCATTATACGTTCCAGAGTAGATGAAAATCAGACATGGAGCGGAACTATTAGCAAAGTGGATTTAGAAAATCAGGAAACCAGCAATAACAACAATATGTATATGGATAGTAGCAGCTCCGGTCAGACTTCCAGTAAATATCCATTTTATGTTTCCTTAAATACTACCGATGGATTGATTTTAGGACAGCATGTCTATGTAGAATTAGACGAAGGTCAAACAGAGAAAAAAAGATGGAATCTGGTTATTTGAAGGTTATCTTGACCTGAGTGGAGATGAACCATATGTCTGGGTGGCAAACAAAAAGGATAAATTAGAAAAACGCAAAGTAAAATTAGGGGAATATGATGAAGCGTTAGGTGAGTACGAGATTAAATCGGGACTTTCCGAAGACGATTACATTGCATATCCAATGGATGGATTATATGAAGGTGTTTCTACGGTAACCGATGCATCAGAAGTAGATTATTCTTCCCCACTTTATAATCAAGAGGGAGAAAGTGGTGTAAATGAAGAAGAAATTATGCCAGAGGACGGAATGAGCGAAGACGGAGGAAGCGTGCCGGAGGATGGAATGAGTGAAGATGGAGAGGCTATGCCGGAAGGAAAAGATGCAACTGATAGTGAGAGTAGTCAGTCTGCGAACACGGCAGAAGAACCGGAGGGATGAGCAGAATGATATTGAATTTACAGAATATTTATAAAGATTATCAGCAGGATAAGCTTGTAGTTCCGGTACTCAAGGATGTTTCCCTCCAAGTAGAAGAAGGAGAATATGTGGCAATTATGGGACCATCCGGTTCAGGAAAAACAACTTTGATGAATATTATTGGTTGTTTAGACAGACCAACATCCGGAACCTATGAATTAGCAGGAGAAGACGTATTGAAATATAAAGATAAAGAGATGTCAGACCTGCGTCTTAGAAGAATCGGATTTGTTTTTCAGAGTTTTCATTTGTTACCACGTCAGTCCGCAATTGAAAATGTAGCACTTCCATTAAGTTATGCCGGTATAAAGAAAAAAGAGCGAAGAGAACGTGCCGCGGCTGCATTGGAACGAGTTGGATTGGGAGAACGTGTGGATTTTAAACCAACTCAGTTATCAGGTGGACAAAAACAGCGTGTTGCCATTGCAAGAGCCATGGTAAACAATCCAAAGATTCTTTTGGCAGATGAGCCAACGGGAGCATTGGATTCCAAATCAGGTCAACAGATTATGGAACTTTTTGACAAACTCAATGAAGAAGGGGTTACCATCGTAATGATAACCCATGATAGAAAGATTGCCTCAAATGCAAAGCGTATTGTACACATTATAGACGGTGTGATTACAGAAGAGGGCAGTGAGGAGGCAGCCGATGAGTAAGAAAAAGATAATTATTATAGTAGTTTCCATTATCGTGGTAATTGCGCTGGTTGTAGGTGGAATTTTTGCATATCGCTGGTATCAGTCAGAAAATACAACCATAGAGGTTCAATCTGTTTCTGATTTGAACTGGGGATATAGTGGAAATGAAATGAGTAGCTACGGGGAAGTAACAAATGATTTGTCACAAGATGTATATTTGTTAGATAACCAGACCGTTAAGGAAGTATTGGTAACAGAGGGACAGACAGTTTCCGTAGGAGATCCTTTGATTTCTTATGATATGACTCTGTCGAATTTGCAGTTAGAAATGAAACAACTGGATATAGACACCGATACAAGTAAGCTTGAAGCAGCACAAAAAGAATTGGAAAAATTGAAAAAAACAACTCCGATTCCGGAAACATCCACAACACCAAGTACGCCGGCAGTACCGGATACACCAACAGTACCGGACACACCGGAAGTAGCGGAGAAGACAGGGGATGCTTACAATTATATTTCATTAAATGCAGTACCGAATAAGGGAAGCGGAACAGTAAATGACCCATATGTATTTTTATGTACACCGGATTGTTATGTATTAGGTGAATATTTGAATAGTTTATCTGAAGATGCAACTAATCCAAAGTTTGTGGTATTTGAGATTCATCAGAATAATACGTTTGACGGGGAATTGATTACATCTTGGAGCATAAGCGGAGCAAATGGTTTACCGCAGATGGCAGAAGACTCCAAATGGGCAGTAAGTACCCAGTCACAAATAGAAGATACGATGGATGATGAATCGGTTGTAACAGAACCAGAGGTAAGTACCCCAGAACCAGAAGTTCCACAAGGATATACTGCAAAAGAATTAGCAAAGCTGATTTCAGACAAGGAAAAAGAAATCCGAGAGCTTGATTTAAGCAAGCGAAAAGCGGAACTTGAATTAGAGGAAATGAAAAAAATTGCAGAGAACGGAACAGTAACAGCAACCGTAAATGGTGTAGTAAAGAAAGTAGGAGATAAAGATAATCCACCAACAGATGGTAGTGCATTTTTAACTGTGAGCAGTTCTGAAGGTTTGTATGTAAAAGGTGCGTTAAGTGAATTAATGCTAAATGATGTATCTGTAGGACAGAACGTTTATGCAAATTCATGGGAAAGCGGAATGAGCTTTGAAGCAACTATTACAGAAATATCCACATATCCGGAAGAAAACAGTAATGCATGGAGTGGAGATGGTAATCCAAATGTATCTTACTATCCATATACTGCTTATATTGAAGATACTGACGGATTAAAAAATGGGGAATCTGTGGAACTTACCATGTCAAGCAATGAAGATTCTTCAAATAGTATTTATTTAGAAAAAGCTTATGTACGTAAAGAAGATGGAAAGTCATATGTATGGAAAGCAGATAAAAACGACAGATTAGTGAAGCAGTATGTGGTAACGGGAAAAACTCTTTGGGGTCAAGCAGTGGAGATTGTATCAGGCCTGAGCCTTGATGATAGAATAGCATTCCCATATGGAAAAAATGTAAAGGAAGGCGTAAAAGTAAAAGAGTCTTCCGGCGGAATGATGTATTAAGGAGGAAACAGTATGTTAGAAAATATAAGATTGTCCTTTCAGGGCATCTGGTCACATAAAATGCGTTCCTTTCTTACCATGTTGGGAATCATTATTGGTATAGCAGCAATTATTGCAATTGTTTCAACTATTAAAGGAACCAATGAGCAGATTAAAGAAAATCTGGTAGGAGCAGGCGATAATACAGTGACCGTACAGTTGAATCAAGGTGACAATGCTTATGAGATGGAATATAACGGAATTCCAGATGGAGTTCCGGTGATTTCAGAAGAAGTAAGACAGCAAATGGTAGATTTGGATCATGTAAAAAATGCTTCTTTATATACTTGTAGAGAAGGATATAATACTGTATATCATCAGAACATAGGATTATCTGGTGGAAAAATATATGGAATTGACAACAATTATTTTTCTACCTGTAATTATAAAGTAAAAAGTGGAAGAAATTTTGCAGATTCCGATTATAGCAAACTGCGAAAAGTAGCAATTTTAGATACCGATTCAGCAGAGACACTCTTTCAAGGAGAAGATCCGGTAGGAAAAACCATTGAAATTCAGCAGGAGCCATATGTGGTAGTTGGTGTGGTAGAAAAATCTTCAAAGTTTGAACCGGTAATCAACTCTATGGATGATTATTATATGTATGCACAGGATAGCAGCGGTTCTGTATATGTACCAAATACCACATGGCCGGTAATTTATTCCTATGATGAACCGCAGACATTGGTATTGAAGCTGGATAGTACAGATAATATGACAGCAGCGGGAAAAGAAGCGGCAGATATATTGAATGCGAACCTTACCGTGCAGGACGATACCTTAAAATATAAGGCAGTCAATCTGTTAGAGCAGGCAAAGGAAATTCAGGAATTAAGCCAGTCTACCAATACCATGTTAATCTGGATTGCAGGAATTTCCCTTTTAGTAGGTGGTATCGGCGTTATGAATATCATGCTGGTATCTGTAACAGAGCGTACCCAGGAAATTGGTTTGAAAAAAGCCATCGGAGCCAGAAAAGGAAAGATTTTAGGACAGTTCTTAACAGAGGCAGCAGTATTAACCAGTATGGGTGGTATACTTGGCGTTGTAGTGGGAATTATTTTAGCAGAAGTAATTTCCAAAGTAATGGAAACAAAAGTTGCCATTAGTGTTCCGGCAGCCATTGTGGCGGTTGTGTTCTCTATGGTAATCGGAATTATTTTTGGTTTGCTTCCATCTTATAAGGCGGCAAATCTCAATCCAATTGATGCATTGCGACACGAATAGGAAAATTTTGATAGAGTTCTAGAAAAAGAAGCTGTTGCACTAGCTGAGCCAAATCAGCAGTGCACAGCTTCTTTTTGTATGATAGGAAATAATGATATTATAAGAAAACACTGTATTACATTAAAGTGCATGTTACCAGAAGAAAAGTGTATCTTATCGAAATTTTGTTGCGTGACTTTGCGAGAAAGGGTATAGTAAGTGAAACAAAAGGAGGTAGTTATGAAAATAAGGATGCAACAAATTGTATCTGGTGAGGATGAAATTCTTATCAAATATAAGAAAATGACCCCGGAAATAAAAAAGTTGGTAGAGAGATTGAGCGAAAATGAAATTATTATAGTAGGAAAAAAGGAAGGGAGACAATACAGGATTCTACCAAAAGATATTTATTATTTTGAAAGCGTAGATGAAAAGTTATTTGCCTATACAAGTATGGCGGAATATCAGGTGTTGTATACATTGGGTGAAGTAGAGGAAAAGTTAAGCTCAGAAGGCTTCTTTCGTTGTAATAAATCCTTTGTTGTTAATATTAACCATATTGTATCGGTAAAAAGTGAGATGGGAAATAGAATAGATGCTCTAATGGATAATGAGGAACATGTGATTATATCTAGGCGATATGCGAAAACTTTTAGAGAGATGTTACGAAAGGAGGAGAAAAATGAGCAAAGTTAGAAAATATTTAAAGATGGAGGCAGATGTGGAATTTTTCGCATGTGTACATGGTGCATCACTAATTTTTTTATACGGATGTATACAGTGGTTAAATGGAATCGAGGAAGTACCCTTCTCTGTTATTTTTCAGCAGATGGTATTGGGATATGCAATAGCGTGGATACAAAAAGGATTGTTTTGGAAGGAAACGACATATACCAGAGTGGAGTATGGAATTAGAGAGGTTATGTGGAATGTGATACCAATAGTACTAATAGTGGTAACGGGACAGGTATTTGAATGGTTGCCAGGTGTATCTAGGTGGATTGAAGTTGCCTTTTATATCGTGATAGGTTGCTATTTTATAATGGTCTGGCTATTTTTAAAATATATTTATAAGAAAGAAACAGAAGAAATAAATCAATTGTTAAAAAATAGAAGGGAAAGAGGGGAAGAAGATGAATGATGTAATAGAACTTGAAAATATAACGAAAGATTACGGAAATGGAAAAGGTGTGTTTAACGTGTCATTTTCGGTAAAAGAAGGGGAAGTATTTGGTTATCTGGGACCGAACGGAGCAGGAAAGAGTACCACAATCCGTCAACTGATGGGATTTATTCGTCCGCAGAAGGGGGAGTGTAGAATTTGTGGGAAAGATTGTTTTTTAGAAGCAAGTGAAATAAAAAAAGATGTCGGGTATCTTGCCGGAGAACTTTCTTTTATAGAAGATATGACAGGCAAAAAATTTATAGAATTTATTGCAAAAATGAAAGGGGTAACAGATTTTGGCAGAACTAAAGAACTTTTAGATAGGTTTGAGTTAAATCCCAAAGGAAAGATAAAAAGAATGTCCAAGGGAATGAAGCAAAAGGTTGGATTGGTGTGCGCCTTTATGGGAAATCCCAAAGTGGTTATTTTAGATGAACCCACCAGTGGGTTAGATCCACTTATGCAAAATCGTTTTGTGGAGCTAATATTAGAGGAAAAGAAAAAGGGAACTACGATTTTAATGTCATCACATATATTTGAAGAAATAGAAAAAACTTGTGACAGAACAGCTATTATTCGAGCGGGTAGGATTGTGGCAGTTGAGGACATTAAGAGTCTTTCAGAAAAAAGAAATAAAGTGTATAAGATCACGTTACCAAATGCCAAAATAGCGGAAAAATTTGAAAAAGAATCAGGGATGATTGTAAAAGAGAGAATAGGAAATTGTATACAATGTATAGTGAAAGACAAAGTAGCAGATACATTAAAAACAATTGCAGAATATCAACCGGTGGATTTAGAGATTAAAACACAAAGTTTAGAAGAAATTTTCATGCATTTCTACGGAGAGGAGGAAGATGGATGATTTCAATTCCATTATTGAAGAGAAATATGGCTTGTTGCCTGAAGCCATTTTTAATTATTTTTGCGGTGCTTTGTATGTATACAGTAGTAATTATATATATGTATGATCCTAAGATGGCGGATATGTTGAAGCAGTATCAGAATATGATGCCAGGGGTTATGGCAGCGGCAGGCATGACAGGAGTAGCATCTAGCTTGTTGGAATGGATACAGATTTATTTATATGGATTTTTGATGTTATTGTTTCCATTAATTTTTATTATAATTTTAGTACAAAAATTAATCATGGGTTATATAGATAATGGGTCTATGGCAAGTTTATTGGCAACGCAAAATTCCAGAAGAAAGATTATTGTTACACAGGCATTGTCTCTTATTTTATGGATAGTAATACTGATGAGTGGAATTACCATTGTTGGAATAGTGGGGGGGCAGGTGATGTTTCCAGATGAATTGCAGATTAAAAATTATATTATACTGAATGGAAGCACATTGCTAATGCAACTTTTAATTAGTGGAATTGCATTTTTGACAGCCTGCATATGTAGCCAATACAAAAACTATTATATGTTTGGGGCAGGAATACCGCTTTTATTTTTCTTAATACAGGCAATTTCTAATATAGGTGGAAAGTTAGAAAATCTAAAATACATTACAATTTATACATTACTTCCCACAAGCAAAATTATAAGCGGTGAAGGAGGAATTTTATTTCAAAATATGACTATGATAGTTTTGATAGTGCTATTATTTGGAAGCGGTATCTGGTGGTTTTGCAGACGAGATTTGGCATTATAGAAAAAGTCAGAATAAGGAGCTTGCATTTTCAAAATAATAATAGTATAATGTGAAAAGAATTTGACAATGACGAAAGCTACGATTGCAATGCTGTGACAGAGAGCCGATGGTTGGTGTGAATCGGTACGGGATACAATCTTTCCACTTTCAGAGTCAGTGGTGAGAACCACGGAGTAGTATTCCTTATCATACTATTAGAGAGGTCGCAGGAGCGGCAATTTGGGTGGCAACGCGGAGCATAAGCCTTCGTCCCATGCATGGATATTTGTGCATGAGGCGAGGGCATTTTATATTTTAGGAGGAAAATCATGATAGATTTAAAATTTTTAAGAGAAAATCCAGAAGTAGTAAAACAGAACATTCGTAATAAGTTTCAGGATAGCAAACTTCCATTGGTAGATGAAGTAATTGAATTAGATGCACAGGCAAGAAAGACACAGCAGGAAGCAGACGCTTTGCGTGCAGACCGTAAAAAACTGTCTAAGCAGATTGGTGCTTTGATGGGACAGGGAAAAAAGGATGAAGCAGAAGCTGTAAAAGCACAGGTAAATGCAAGTGCAGAACGTTTAGATGAATTAGAAAAAAAGGAAACAGAATTACAGGAAAAAGTTACTAAGATTATGATGACAATTCCAAACATCATTGATCCATCTGTTCCAATCGGAAAGGATGACAGCGAAAACGTAGAAGTTCAGAAGTTTGGAGAGCCAGTTGTACCTGATTTTGAAATTCCATATCATGCAGAAATTATGGAAAGCTTCCATGGTTTAGATTTAGACAGTGCAAGAAAAGTAGCAGGAAATGGATTTTATTATTTGATGGGAGATATTGCAAGAATCCATTCCGCAGTTATTTCCTATGCAAGAGACTTTATGATTAACCGTGGATTTACTTATTGTGTACCACCTTTTATGATTCGTAGTAACGTAGTAAGCGGTGTTATGAGCTTTAAAGAAATGGACGAAATGATGTACAAAATCGAAGGAGAAGATTTGTACTTAATCGGAACCAGTGAACATTCCATGATTGGTAAATTCATTGATACCATTTTAAATGAAGATCAGTTGCCACAGACATTGACAAGCTATTCTCCATGTTTCCGTAAAGAAAAGGGAGCACATGGTATAGAAGAACGTGGCGTTTACCGTATTCACCAGTTTGAAAAGCAGGAAATGATCGTAGTTTGTAAGCCGGAAGATTCTAAAGCATGGTTTGACAAGTTGTGGCAGAATACCGTAGATTTGTTCCGTTCTTTGGATATCCCGGTTCGTACACTGGAATGTTGTTCTGGAGATTTAGCAGACCTTAAAGTAAAATCTGTGGATGTAGAAGCATGGTCTCCAAGACAGAAGAAATACTTTGAAGTAGGTAGTTGTTCTAACTTAGGCGATGCACAGGCACGTCGTTTAAAGATTCGTGTAAACGGAAAAGACGGAAAATATTTTGCACATACTTTGAATAATACCGTAGTAGCTCCACCTCGTATGTTAATTGCATTCTTAGAAAATAATTTGCAGGCAGACGGAAGCGTAAGAATTCCAGAAGCATTGCGACCATACATGGGTGGAATCGAAAAAATTGAGCCATAATTTTTAGAATAGAATAAAATAGAAAAAATAAGAAAAGAAAACCTCTTTATGTTGGCAAGGGTGCCAAGGTAAAGGGGTTTTGGTGTCATAAGAAATACTATGTTAAAGTGCTGATTAGTCATAAGTAACATTGCTATGTTGGACGCGAAAGAGTCTAGCGGGTAACGATTTGTTCTATAGTGCTAATAAAACGCTAAAATTAAAAAAGACTTTGCCCTTGGGAGAAGTCCTATGTTACAATAAAAAGCAAATATTATGTAAACAGGAAAGAGGCGATTGTTTGGGAAAATACACAGGAAAATTAAAAAAGAAATTAGAAGAATCATTGCGGGCAGTGTTGCCGATTATAGGAATTGTACTGGTGTTAAGTTTTACCATTGCACCTATTACACCAAGTATTCTTCTGAGTTTTCTGGTAGGAGCAGTATTTTTGATTATTGGTATGATGTTTTTTACACTAGGTGCGGAAATGTCCATGACCCCAATGGGAGAACGTCTTGGAACCAGTATGACAAAAAGTAAAAATATTATTGTAATCATTGTATTATCTTTTATTCTTGGATTTATCGTTACCATTTCGGAGCCGGATTTGCAGGTGTTAGCGCAACAGGTTCCGTCTGTACCAAATGTCACTTTGATTTTAGCAGTGGCAGCCGGAGTTGGATTTTTCCTGGTAATCGCATTTCTTCGTATGCTGTTAGGGATTGCCCTTCCTCCGCTTCTGGTATTTTTCTATGCTATTGTGTTCGGATTGGTATTTTTAGTTCCTGAGAGTTTTCGAGGAGTAGCATTTGACTCTGGCGGAGTTACTACCGGACCTATGACAGTACCGTTTATTATGGCTCTCGGAATTGGTATATCTTCTATTCGTAATGACCACCATGCTGCAAACGATAGTTTTGGATTGGTAGCACTTTGTTCTATCGGACCGATTTTAGCGGTATTAATATTGGGAATGATATACCATCCAACCGGAAGTGATTATAGTCTGGCAGCCATTCCGGAAATAAATGATTCCGTAGAGCTGTGGAAGTTATTTGGCACAGAATTGCCTGCATATATGAAAGAGATTGCAGTTTCGTTGCTTCCAATTGTGGTATTTTTCGGATTGTTTCAGATATTTTCCTTAAAATTATCAGGAAAAACGCTTACGAAGATTGTAATCGGGTTAGTGTATACATATATTGGGTTGGTACTGTTTTTAACAGGAGCTAATGTGGGATTTATTCCATCTGGAAATTACCTGGGACAGACACTTGCCTCTTTAGATTATCGCTGGATTATTATACCCATTGGTGCGGTGATGGGATATTTTATTGTAAAAGCAGAACCGGCAGTTTATGTGTTAAATCATCAGGTAGAGGAAATCACAGACGGAGCAATTCCGGCAAGTGCTATGGGGCTAAGTCTTTCCATTGGTGTGGCAGTTTCCATAGGTTTATCCATGGTGCGTATTCTTTGGGGAATACCGGTACTTTATTTCCTGATACCGGGATATGCCATTGCCATTGGATTATCTTTTTTTGTACCGAAAATATTTACTGCCATTGCATTTGACTCCGGTGGAGTTGCGTCCGGACCTATGACAGCAACATTTTTACTGCCAATGGCACAGGGGGCTTGTATGGCAGTAGGTGGAGATATGGTAACAGATGCCTTTGGTGTGGTAGCAATGGTAGCCATGACCCCTCTTATTACCATTCAGATATTAGGCATGATTTACAAAATCAAAGAGCACAGACAGGATGTTTCCCCAGTGGAAGATGCTTATGCCAATATGGATGAAGATGCAATTATTGAATTGTAGCAGAAAGGATATAAAATATGAGTCAGCTTCATATGATGGTTACGATTACCAATCGTAATCTTACGAAAAAGTTTGTACATTTTTATAAAGAAAAAGGACTGGATGTTTCCGGTGTTACCGTAGGAATGGGAACAGCGGCCAGTGAAATCTTAGATTATTTTGGCTTAGAAGGAACGGAAAAAAGTGTATTATTTCATGTTGTTACCAATGAGAAGTGGCGAGAAGTAAAGTATGATTTGCAACAGAAAATGCAGATTGATTTACCGGGAATGGGAATTGCGTTTTTAGTGCCATTAAGTAGTATTGGTGGAAAAAAGGCACTGAATTATCTGCTAAGTGGACAAAAATTTGTAAAAGAGGAGGAATCCACATTGAAGGAAACAAAATATGAACTTTTAGTTGCAATCGCAAATCAGGGATATACAGAACTTGTTATGGATGCAGCTCGCCAGGTGCATGCAGCAGGAGGAACGGTAATCCATGCCAAGGGAACCGGAACAGAAAAAGCAGAGAAATTCCTTGGTGTTACCCTGGTTGCAGAAAAAGAAATGGTATTTATCGTAGTAAAAAGCGAGCAAAAAAATGAAATTATGAAAGCGATTATGGAAAAAGCAGGTTTAGAAAGCAAGGCAAAAGCCATTGTATTCTCCCTTCCTGTGTCGGCAACTGCGGGAATGCGTTTGATGGAGGAAACAGTAGAGGAAGAATTGTAATAATTGTACTAAGATTGGAACAAGGAAAGGTGCAAAACCGGTTGTAAAAAATTCCCATATGTGTTAATTTATTAACGAACGGTATTCTGGAAAGAAACTGTATCATTTTGATAGTGCCATCCCTTTTGGTTCATGCAGTAATGTAGAAGAATGAAATGGAGGCGAATACATATTAACATAGGAATTATAGGTGCCGGACGAGTAGGTACTACCATGGGCAAGTATATTATCGCTCATGGTGGGAAAATACAGGGATTCTATAGTAGAACCATAGAACATGCGAAAGAAGCGGCACAGTTTTGCAACACAAATTATTTTAAGGATTTAGACTCACTGATTGAAGTAAGCGATACCCTTTTTATTACTACGAGTGATGGAGCAATAAAAAACGTATGGGATTGCATTGCGGCAAAGAATGTGAAGGGCAAAGTCATCTGCCACTTTAGTGGCTCATTATCAAGTGATATTTTTTCAAATAAGGAGAGCGCAGGCGTTGTGGCTTGTTCTGTCCATCCAATTTATGCGTTCAGTAATAAATTCACAGCTTACCAGAACTTAACAGAAGCATTGTTTACCGTAGAGGGAGATTCCGAAGCGTTGAGCCGTATGCAGGAATTATTTGCAATATTGCCGAATCGGGTGGTGTCAATTCCAACTGAGACAAAGGGAAAGTACCATGCAGCAGCCAGTGTAGCCAGCAATCAGTTGACAGGACTTTTATGGATGGCAATTGAATTGTTAAAAGAAACCGGGATTACAAAAAAACGGCATATGAGATGTTAGAGCCATTGGTAAAAAACAGTGTAAACAGTATTTTTTCCAATGGATGTAAGGAAGCCTTAACAGGTCCAATCGAGCGAAATGACTTAGAAACGGTGAAAAAACATCTTGCAGCGTTAGAGAATAACGCTTTGTGGAATCAGGCATATCAGGCAAATGGAAAATTAGTGTTAGAAGTTGCTAAGGAGAAAAATCCCAAATGCGATTATCAAAAAATGCAACAGCTATTTCAGGAAGATGTTAAGAGGAAGTAAGTGAAAATTGGAGGAAAAATGAAAAACACAGTAGTTACAATTCAACAGGCAAAAGAAAATGGAGAAAAACTTACCATGCTTACTGCGTATGACTATTCTACTGCAAAACTGATAGACGAAGCAGGTATCAATATGATTTTGGTAGGAGATTCTTTAGGAATGGTAGTATTAGGATACGAAGATACCTTATCTGTTACCATGGAAGATATGATTCATCATACTGCCGCAGTAGCAAGAGGTGCAAAAAATACATTTGTTGTAGCGGATATGCCATTTATGTCTTATCAGACATCTGTATATGATGCAGTAGTAAATGCAGGAAGATTGATGAAAGAAGGACGTGCACAGGCAGTAAAATTAGAAGGTGGTAAAGAAGTAGCAGAGCATATCAGAGCAATTACCAATGCTTCTATTCCGGTTGTGTCACACTTGGGATTAACCCCGCAGTCCTTAAATGCCTTTGGCGGATTTAAAGTGCAGGGAAAATCAGAAGAAGCAGCAAAAAAATTATTAGAAGATGCGTTGGCAGTAGAAGAAGCCGGTGCAGTAGCTGTTGTGTTAGAGTGTGTACCTGCAAAATTAGCAGAATTAATCAGTAAGAAATTAAGAATTCCAACCATTGGAATCGGAGCCGGTGCAGGATGCGATGGACAGGTATTAGTATATCAGGATATGCTGGCAATGTTTAGTGACTTCAAACCGAAGTTTGTAAAACATTTTGCACAGATTGGAGAGCAGATGAAGGCAGCATTTGCAGCATATAGTGAAGAAGTAAAAAATGGGACATTCCCGGCAGCGGAGCATACTTTTAAAATAGATGATGAAGTAATCGAAAAACTGTACTAAATGTAAAAAGCAAATTTAGTATAGTCTCGGACAGGATATGAGAAATTTCAAGGTATAGGAGAAAGAAAACATGAAAATTATAACAACCATAGAAGAATTACGACCAATTATAAAAGGATGGAAGAGAGAAGGGCTTACCGTTGGATTAGTGCCAACCATGGGATATCTTCATGACGGACATAAGAGCTTAATTGTAAAAGCGGTAGCGGAAAATGATAAAGTAGTAGTAAGTGATTTTGTAAATCCAACACAGTTTGGGGCAAACGAAGACTTATCCAGTTATCCAAGAGATATTGAAAGAGACGCAGCACTTTGTGAAGCAGCAGGAGCAGACATTATTTTCCATCCGGAACCGGAAGAAATGTATTATCCGGATAAATGTACCTTTGTGGATATGGATAAATTAACCAAAGGACTTTGTGGAAAAACAAGACCGGTACATTTTTCAGGTGTTTGTACAGTAGTTTCTAAATTATTCAATATTGTAACACCGGACAGAGCATACTTTGGACAAAAAGATGCACAGCAGTTAGCAGTGATTAAGCGTATGGTGCGTGATTTAAACTTTGATATTACAGTGGTAGGATGTCCAATCGTAAGAGAAGCAGATGGACTTGCATTAAGTTCCAGAAATACTTACTTAAGTGATACAGAACGAAAAGCAGCATTGATTTTAAATAAATCCCTCACAATTGGAAAAGAAATGATAGAAGCAGGAGAAAAGGATGCAGCAAAAGTACGAGAAGCTATCATTAAAAATATGGAAACAGAACCATTGGCAAAGGTAGATTATGTAGAAATCGTAGATAACGAGAATTTAGAGCCGGTACAGACCATAGACGTACCATGTTTAGTAGCAACAGCGGTATATATCGGAAAAACAAGATTAATTGATAACTTTGTAACTGCCTAGAACATATCTAGAACAACAGAAGTAAAAAGTTAAAAAAGATAGAACAGAGCGGAATTGAGCTTATTGTTAGAAAGGAATAAAAAATGTACTTAAAAATGTTAAAAGGAAAAATCCACCGTGCAATCGTAAAACAGGCGGAATTAAATTATGTAGGAAGTATTACCGTAGATCCGGAGCTTATGGCAGCGGCAGGAATTATGGAATATGAAAATGTTCAGATTGTAGATGTAGAAAATGGAAACAGATTTGAAACATATACTATTGCAGGAGAGCCGGGAAGTGGTATGATATGTTTAAATGGTGCAGCGGCAAGACAGGTATTAACAGGTGACCATGTGATTATCATGGCATATGCACAGATGACACCGGAAGAAGCAGCACAATTTCATCCACAGGTAGTATTTGTAGATGAAGAAAATAAAATAAAAAAGGTAACTACATATGAAAAACATGGACAAATTTCCATGTAAAGGATAAATACAGAAAGGTAAGGGAAACTTATGTTACAGGGAAAAACCGTATTACTTGCAGTATCAGGAGGAATTGCTGCTTATAAAATGCCAAATGTAGCCAGCATGTTAAAAAAATTAAATTGCAATGTGCATGTACTTATGACAGAAAATGCAACGAATTTTGCAACAGCAATTACCTTTGAAACATTAACAGGAAATAAATGTTTGATTGATACTTTTGACCGAAATTTTGAATTTTCCGTAGAACATGTTTCCCTTGCAAAACAGGCAGATATTGTACTAATAGCTCCGGCAACGGCTGATATCATTGGAAAAATTGCCAATGGCATCGCAGATGACATGCTTACAACAACCGTAATGGCATGTAATTGTTCGAAACTTGTGGCACCGTCTATGAATCATAACATGTACCATAATCCAATCGTGCAGGAAAATGTGCAAAAATTAGAAAAATTTGGTTATGATATAATAGCTCCGGAAGAGGGAATATTAGCAAATGGAGACAAGGGAACAGGCAGAATGCCGTCAGAAGAGGTATTAGTAAAGGCTATTTGTGAAAAAATGGATAAAATTGGATTGAATTAACAAAAAATGTTAACAAAATGTACATTTTTTGTTAATGCTGTCTAAACAAAAGTTGGTTATACTATAATTACAAGAAAAGTAATTGTACAAAACTAACAGCAAAGGTGGCGACAGCATATGAGAAAAAATACAGCAACATTTTTAAAATATAGTGTAGTTTTAGCAGTAATAACGGCGGCATGGTGGCTCCTTTTTGCAGGAGGCAAAATCAGTGCAGTCGTTTCCTTTTTTTATCGCTTAGAACAAACATCCTCTGTTGATAATATTACCAGTACAGATTATCGTTATAATAAAGAATTTGAACAAACTTTAAACCGCTATAGAACTTTTAAGAGCATGTATCAGGAAGAATATTCCAGTGCAATTCCGGGATTAGCTGCAACGGATGTTATGGGAAGTATCAGCAATCAAATGGTTCCACAGGGAATTTGTGTGGCAAAGGATTATATGTTAGTGACTGCTTATGATAGTTCAGGAGCTAATTCTGTAATGTATGTATTATCAAATAAAAATCCTCAAAATCGTCAGTTGTTGACTACAATCGTACTTCCGGATGCAAATCATGTAGGTGGAGTTGCTTTCGATGGAGAACGAGTTTGGATTGCAAAAAGCACCACTCGTAAATGTAGTGTAATTGATTATGATGTAATTGAAACAGCAGTAAATACATCAAAAGGCAGTTATTTTTTGGATAATTATACACAAAATGTAGATTGCGGAGCAGTAGCATCCTTTATTGAATACCATAACAATCGTATTTGGGTAGGAACTTATTCCAACAGAACCAGTGGAATGGGAACTTTACGAAGTTATGATATTGTAGAAGGAGATGAGTTACAACTTGTAAAACAGGAACAAATTTCTATTCCCGGATTTGCAAATGGCGTTTCCTTTATGGAATGTGACGGAAAAACCTATATGGCAGTATCTACCTCTCAGGGAAGATATTTTCATTCTGATATATATTTTTATCAGGTGGTAAAAGACCTTAACAGTGATGGAAATTTATACTATAACTACAATTCCTGCAAATTCCCGCCAATGGCAGAAGAATTTGTATGTGATGGAACCAATACCTATTTTCTGTTTGAATCCTCTGCAACATGTTACAGCACAGATAAATACACCGGTTGCAGTTATCCGGTAGATCGTATATGTGCAATCTCCACGCTGGAGTTATTCGGAAACAATAATGGTCTTGCCTATGTAAAAGTACAAGGAGAATTACCTGCTATTTCTAACAATGGAATGGAAAATGCTTCTTATCAGGACCCAAAACATTATTGGAGAATGTATGTATAGAAAAAAGCCCTGAAATGTGTTATGCTATAAATAATAGGAGGGTATGGGATATGGAAAATAAGATTCGTCTTGCAGATATTTATATTAAAATTTACAATAAGCGGTCACTGACTATGGATGATTTGACTTTTTTAGCAAAGTATGATCCGGAATGTTTTGCCAAGACTTGTCAGAATCTTGTGTATAACATTCCGGAGACAAAGGAATTGTTGAAACCGGAAGAAACGCAAAAAGAGGTGAAGGAAAATCTTTCGGAAGAAACAGAAGTTCCAGCCGGTGAGCCGGTGGTGCTGAAAAGAGAGAGTATGGAGCAGATTTTGGATAATTTGCGAAAAATGGATATGAAAGAGCTCCCAATTCAAGAGGTGAAAACGGAAAAAGTGAAGAATTTACTGGGAAGTCTTTACATGGAAAAGCTGTTTCCACACAACGATAGAGAGCAGTATTTTAATATGGAAAAAGAGCAGGAAGAATCGAAGTTCAATAAAAAAGCATAAAATTGGAAGAATTTTGTATAAAAAAACAGTTGAAAAAAAATGCTGGTTATGGTAGAATTTTTACAATTTAGGCATACTATGTGTGCGCCTATACATTTATAATAGGAAGAAGCACAAATAAACAAGTATGTTAGAACCCTTATGAAAAAAAAGAATCCCTCTTTTTTTTTGTAAAAAATTAGGTGACATAAGAGATTCATATAGAAAGGGCAAGGTAAATAAATGAAAGCATTTCTAATATTGGAAGATGGAACGGTGCTTGAAGGGACAAGCATTGGTTCTACAAAAGAAATCATTAGCGAAATCGTTTTTAACACGTCAATGACGGGTTATCTAGAGGTCTTAACAGACCCATCTTATGCTGGACAGGCAGTAGTCATGACATATCCGTTAATTGGAAATTACGGTATCACACCAGATGTGGAATCTGAAAAGCCATGGCCGGATGGATATATTGTAAGAGAATTATCCAGAATGCCAAGCAATTTCCGTTGTGAAGGAACCATTCAGGACTTTTTGAAAAAGCATGACATTCCTGGAATTGCAGGAATTGATACAAGAGCATTAACAAAGATTCTCCGTGAAAAGGGAACTATGAATGGTATGATTACTACCAATGAAAATTACAACGTTGACGAGATTATTTCAAAATTAAAAGAATATACCACAGGAAATGTTGTAGATAAGGTAACATGTAAAGAATCTTCCAAGTTAAGCGGAAAAGGAAAAAAGGTTGCACTGTTAGACTTGGGTGCAAAGAAGAATATTGCCCGTTCTTTAAACCAGCGTGGTTGTGATGTGACGATATATCCGGCACATACCAGCGCAGAAGAAATTTTGGCATCGAATCCAGATGGAATTATGTTAAGTAATGGACCTGGAGATCCAAAGGAATGTACTGAGATTATAAAAGAAATTAAGAAATTATATGATTCAGAAGTTCCGATTTTTGCTATTTGCTTAGGACATCAGTTGATGGCATTAGCAACCGGAGCAGATACTCATAAGATGAAATACGGACATCGTGGTGGAAACCATCCGGTTAAGGATTTAGAGACAGGAAGAGTATATATTTCCTCTCAGAACCACGGATATGTAGTAGATACTGACAATCTTGATCCAAAGGTAGCAGTTCCTGCGTTTATCAATGTAAATGATGGAACTAACGAAGGATTAAAATATACAGGTAAGAATATTTTTACCGTACAGTTTCATCCGGAAGCATGTCCGGGACCACAGGATAGTGGATACTTATTTGACAGATTTATCAATATGATGGGAGGGAACCAGTAATGCCAAAGAATCAAAATATTAAGAAAGTATTAGTAATCGGTTCCGGTCCTATTGTTATCGGACAGGCAGCAGAATTTGACTATGCAGGAACACAGGCATGCCGTTCTTTAAAGGAAGAAGGCATTGAAGTAATTTTGGTAAACTCCAATCCTGCAACAATTATGACAGATAAGGACATTGCAGATAAGGTATATATTGAGCCTTTAACTGCAAAAGTCTTAGAGCAGATTATTTTAAAAGAAAAGCCAGACAGCGTATTACCAACTTTAGGTGGACAGGCTGGACTGAACCTTGGTATGGAATTAGCAGAATCCGGATTCTTAGAGAAAAACGGAGTGAAGTTAATCGGTACCACAGCAGAGACAATCTTTAAAGCAGAAGACCGTCAGGCATTTAAAGACACCATGGAAAAAATCGGTGAGCCATGTGCACCATCTTTAGTTGTGCATAACGTAGAAGACGGTATTGCCTTTACAAATACCATTGGTTATCCGGTAGTTTTAAGACCTGCTTATACCTTAGGGGGAAGCGGCGGTGGTATCGCTCATAACGAAACAGAATTAATCGATATTTTAACAAACGGACTGCGTTTGAGCCGTGTTGGTGAAGTATTGGTAGAGCGTTGTATTGCCGGATGGAAAGAAATCGAATACGAAGTAATGCGTGATGCTGCGGGAAATGTAATTACCGTATGTAACATGGAAAATATTGACCCGGTTGGTGTTCATACCGGAGATAGTATTGTAGTAGCACCATCCCAGACATTAAGTGATAAAGAGTACCAGATGCTTCGTACTTCCGCACTTAATATTATTTCTGAATTAAATATTACCGGTGGATGTAATGTACAGTATGCATTGAATCCAAACAGCTTTGAATATTGTGTTATCGAAGTAAATCCTCGTGTAAGCCGTTCTTCTGCATTAGCAAGTAAAGCAACCGGATATCCGATTGCTAAGGTTGCAGCAAAGATTGCATTAGGATATACCCTGGATGAGATTAAGAACGCAATTACCGGAAAAACTTATGCAAGTTTTGAACCAATGCTTGACTATTGTGTTGTTAAGATACCAAGACTTCCGTTTGATAAGTTTATTACAGCAAAGAGAACATTAACTACTCAGATGAAAGCAACTGGAGAAGTTATGAGTATTTGTAATAACTTTGAAGGTGCTTTAATGAAGGCAATTCGTTCTTTGGAGCAGCATGTAGATTGCATGAGATCTTATGATTTCAGTGCACTTTCCAAAGAAGAAGTGTTAAAACAGTTAGAAGTAGTAGATGACCGTAGAATCTGGGTTATTGCAGAGGCACTTCGTAAGGGTGTTACTTATGACGAGATTCATGCGATTACCATGATTGACCACTGGTTTATTGATAAGATTGCTATTTTAGTAGAAATGGAAGAGCGTCTTGAAAAAGAGGAACTTACTGTAGATTTATTAAAAGAAGCAAAACGTATTGAATTCCCGGATAATGTTATCGCACGTTTGACAGGAAAAGACGAGACAGAAATTCGTGATATGCGTTATGCAAACGGTATTACAGCAGCTTATAAGATGGTTGATACCTGTGCAGCAGAATTTGCAGCAGAGACACCATATTACTATTCCTGCTTTGGAAGTGAAAACGAAGCAGTAGAAACCAATGACAGAAAGAAAGTTTTAGTACTTGGTTCCGGACCAATCCGTATTGGACAGGGTATCGAGTTCGACTACTGTTCTGTACATTGTACATGGGCATTTGCAAAAGAAGGTTATGAGACAATTATTGTAAATAATAACCCGGAAACCGTATCTACCGACTTCGATATTGCAGACAAGTTGTATTTCGAGCCATTAACACCGGAAGATGTGGAAAGCATTGTTCGTTTGGAAAAACCGGATGGAGCAGTTGTTCAGTTTGGTGGACAGACAGCAATCAAATTAACAGAAAGTCTTATGAAGATGGGAGTTCCGATTTTAGGAACAAAAGCAGAAGATGTAGATGCAGCAGAAGACCGTGAGTTATTCGATAAAATATTAGAGCAGACAGAGATTCCAAGAGCAGCAGGTGGAACTGTATTTACAGCAGAAGAAGCAAAAGCAGTTGCAAATCGTTTGGGATATCCGGTATTGGTTCGTCCTTCTTATGTATTAGGTGGACAGGGAATGCAGATTGCATACTCTGATCAGGAAATCGAAGAATTTATGGAAATCATTAACCGAATTGCACAGGATCATCCAATTTTGGTAGATAAGTATTTACAGGGAAAAGAAATTGAAGTAGATGCAGTGTGTGATGGCGAAGATATTTTAATTCCTGGTATTATGGAGCACATCGAGCGTACAGGAGTTCATTCCGGAGATAGTATCTCCGTATATCCTGCACCAACCATTAGCCAGAAAGTAAAAGATACTATCGTAGATTATACCGGAAGATTGGCAAAAGCACTTCACGTTGTAGGTTTAATCAACATTCAGTTCATTGCTATGGACGAAGAAGTATATGTAATCGAGGTAAATCCACGTTCTTCCAGAACCGTACCATATATCAGTAAGGTAACAGGAATTCCAATTGTAGACCTTGCAACGAAGGTGATCATTGGAAATACCTTAAAAGGAATGGGATACCCAACAGGACTTGCACCAGAGGCAGATTACATTGCAATTAAGATGCCGGTATTCTCCTTTGAAAAACTGCGTGGTGCAGAAATCAGCCTTGGACCGGAAATGAAGTCCACAGGAGAGTGTCTTGGTATTGGAAAGAGCTTTGATGAAGCATTGTACAAAGCATTCTTAGGTGCAGGCGTACAGTTGCCAAAATATAAGCAGATGATTATGACAGTAAAAGACGCAGATAAGCCAGAGGCAGTAGGTGTGGCAAAGCGTTTTGAAAAACTGGGATATAAGATATATGCAACCAGAAGTACAGCAAAATATTTGCAGGAGCATGGAGTAGATGCATTGAGAATCAATAAGATTTCTCAGGAGTCACCAAATGTAATGGACTTAATTCTTGGACATAAGATTGACCTTGTAATTGATACTCCAACACAGGGACGTGATAAGACAAGAGACGGATTCTTGATTCGTAGAAATGCAATCGAAACAGGTGTTTACTGTATCACAGCAATGGATACAGCTAATGCATTAGCACGAAGCTTAGAGCATGCAAACGAAAATAAAGAACTTAACCTTGTAGATATCGCAACAGTCAAAAACATTTAAAGCTACAAGCAGTGCAGAAAAAGAGAAAATCAGCTTTCGGAAAGTTTACTTTCTAGAAGTTGATTTTTTCTTTTTCAGTAGGGCGCCAGCCCGAACCGAGATGAAGCGAAGTGGAATCGAGGTTGTGGAAATGTGCCAGCCCGAATCGAGGTTGCGAAAATCTTAGAGGCAATATTATATATTATTGATATGTACTATGTTAAATGATATAATTAGCGAAAAATGGATAATTGTATAAGGAGAAATTGTATGAAAAAACTTTTTGAGGGAATTTTGGTACTTATTCTTATTTTTTCTTTAACTGGATGCAGTAATGGACATACCCCATCTACTGATAGTGATAATTCTAAAGCAATTTATGAAAGTACGATATCCCCAAATGAAGAATATATTGAAAAAGATGAAGATAAGGTTTTCTATACCATTAAAGTATACCAGGAGGATACAGGGATTAAAGTTGCTTCAAGTTCAAATTCTGCATTTTGTAAAGATATGAGTTATGAAATTAAGACTACTGATAAAATAACAAAAGACGATATAGATGTACAGTGGCAGACATTAATGGGTGATACAAATTATTCAAAAGAGAATCAACTTGCAATTGCTGTAGTCACAATATCATTAAATGGTGAGATTATCAGTGAAAGAAAAGTCAGTTTCGTTGGGAATACAATTGATATCATTATTGATACAATAGAACAGAATTAAGTCCAAAGAACGGTTGTGGTATGGATGAGAAAAAAGGAGTGAAATTAACAACTTTTGGTTTAGAAAAATAAGTAGAAATTTAAAAGGATAAATAATATGAAAATATATGAAGTTCAAGAAAGGTCAGTTTTACTGATAAAAAACTTTTGATTGTGTGGGAAGAGTCAGTTCGAGCAGCACATCTTTTCCTGTCTGATACAGAAATAAAGCAGATTAGGGAATACGTTCCAAAGGCTCTAAATGGAGTTGCGCACTTGATAGTTGCTGAAAGGGAGTCGGGAGAACCAGTTGCTTTTATGGGCGTAGAGAATAATCGTTTAGAAATGCTGTTTCTTTCTCCGGGAGAGCGTGGAAAGGGACTCGGAAAAGAACTAATGCAATACGCTATTCAGAATTATCGTATACAGGAAGTTACTGTTAATGAGCAGAATCCTCAGACAGTTGGATTTTATAAGCATTTGGGTTTTGCAATATATAAAAGAACCGATTATGATGAAGAAGGAAATCCGTATCCACTTTTATATATGAAATTAGTATAATAAATTCAGCTTTCGTAGCTGGATAAATTTTTTGTCAGATAGATTTTGATAGTAGTATATAATTTGTAGGAGAACATTATGTTGCAATTTACATTTATTACATTTTTAATATTATTTTGTATATTTTGTGGAATTATGAGATATGATTCCAGAACATTATGGAGTGGATTTTTATTCTTTATAATGATGTTAAACTTAGGAGTTGTACTGGTACTTATTTTCCTTGAATATTCACAGGCAGTATGGAAGAATGAAGTTTTAGTTGGAATATTGTCGGTTTTATTGGAAATAGTGTTTCTTTGTGTTATGCTTTTCCCAACGATATTGTTAATTATGTTTTTTATAGAGGGACTAAAGGTTGTAAAGCATGAGGGATTAAAACCAACGAATCTCTTATCAATATTATTTTCTATTTTGTTGTTTGCGTATTTATGTATATGGACAATGATTGCAAATATAAGAAAGAATGTTGTAGGAATTATTATTTATGTGAGTATTAGTTTTTCAATAGTATATGTATTGTCTTTCATGGCAATGTATTCGCTTTCCGCTATTCTTAATCTTATTCATTTGAAAAAAAGAGAAAATTGGATTATATCATTGTATTAGGAGCTGGAATAAAAGGCAAAAAGGTAACACCATTGCTTGCAGGCAGAATTGAAAGAGGTATAGAATTATTAAAATACATATTGGTGCTAGAATATAAATAGTACAAGCCAAAATGAGAAATTCCAAATACACATAAGCATGGTACAATAGAGATATGCTGAAGGAGGATCTCATATGGCAACGCAACATGACAAACAATTTAAACT